>JAQBQI010000556.1 GCA_028287085.1 Myxococcaceae bacterium | reverse complement strand
ACGCGGGGCTCGACCTGCGCAACGCCGTCGAGGACGTCGAGCGCACGATGGTCTTGCAGGCGCTGACGGCGCACGGGGGCAACCAGACGCACGCCGCGCGGGCGCTGGGACTGTCGCGGTTCGGGCTGCAGAAGAAGCTGCGGAGGCTGGGAATCTCGGCGCGCGAGGTCAGCGCCGGGCGGGGGCGGGCGTAGCGGTCAGACGGCGGCGCCGACCTGCTTGAAGCGGCCCGAGAGCACGTCCCAGTTGATGCCCGAGAGGATCGACTCGACGTACTTCGCCTTGCCGGTCTGGTAGTCGAAGAAGTAGGCGTGCTCCCAGGCGTCGAAGGCCGCCATCACGTGCACGTTGGCGAAGAGGCCGACGTGGTGCTCGCTCTGCACGAGGTTGTTGATGAGCTTCTTCGAGTCGTAGTCGTAGCAGAGCAGCGTCCAGCCGTGCGCGCTCATGAGGCACGCCTTGGTGTCGGCGACCCACGCGTCGAAGCTGCCGAAGCCCGCGGCGATGAAGTCCTTGGTGCCCGCGCTGGGCTGGGTCGAGCCGTCGCCGAGACCCTCGAAGTACATCTCGTGGAGCACCGTGCCGTTGAAGGCGACGGGCTCGCGGCGGCGCAGCTCGGAGTAGTCGTTGAAGCTGTAGTTGGGCGCGCTGCGGTCGGCCGCGGCGAGCTTCGTGGTGATCTCGTTCAGCTTGGTGACGTAGCCCTTGTAGAGCGTGAAGTGCGCCTGCAGCTGCGGGTCGGACAGGCCCTTGGCCTTGCCGCCCAGGAGATGATCGAAGTTCTTCGGTTCGCGTGCCATGTTCCGACTCCTTGATGAGTGTCTGGGGGTGACTCGGGCGCCGACGACGGCAGTGACGGCCGTAGCGAAGGGCCGCCCGTGGTTACAGCCCCCACCGACGCGGCGCAATACCTGGAGACGCCCCCCCGGGACGTCGACGGCGAAAGCGCTCTCTGCGGTAGGATCGCGCCCATCGTGGCCACCACACGCCTCGCTACCCTCCTCGCCGCGGCCCTGCTCGCCGCCTGCGACAGCGCAGCCCCCGTCACCACCGACGCGGCGGTCGACGCGCCCGCCACCGACGACGCGGCCGACGTACCCGGCCCGGTCGACGTCGGGGTCGACGTGCCCCCCACCCCCTACGACGCGGGCGAGGCGCCGGCCTGCGAGGGCGAGGCGGTGGTGCGCCCCATCGCGGCCGCGTCGGCGGGCTACAGCGACGGCGAGGTGGCGGGCCTGGTGCCGTACCGCGGGGGCTTCCTGGCGCTGTGGCGAGAGAGTGCGCTGCGGGGCGTCGGCGGCGTCGACGGGGCCGTCGCGGGGCGCGACCAGATCACGCTGCTCGCGGTCGACCCCAACGGCGCGCCGCAGCGCGAGCCCGCCGTGGTGCGCTCGACGTCGGGCACGCGCGTCGACCTCTCGACGCCGGCGCTCACGCGCGCGGGCGAAGGGGCGCTGGTGCTGTTTCGCGAGAGCACCGGCGCGCCCGGCGACGCCGACTTCGCGACGCGGGTGGTGTCGGCGCCCGTCGACGCCAGCGGCGCCCCGGGCGGGCTCATGCCGCTGCTCAACAACTTCAGCGACCCGATCGCGGCGGGCCTCGGGTCGGGCGTCACGCTCGCCCTCGCGGCGCGCGTCGTCGGGGTGCTCGACGGCGGCGCCGTGGTCGCGTCGCCGGCGGCCTTCCGGGTGCGCGCGTCGGGCGAGCTCGCGGCGCCCGCCATCGACGTGACGGCCTTCCTCCCCGCGTCGGCCGAGAGCGTGGTGCTGCGCCCGAGCGGCGACGCCGCGGCCGTGGTCTACAAGCGGGGCTCGGACGTCTACGTCGTGCGCTTCGACGTCGGCGGGCTCATCGACAGCGCGGGGCCGCGCGTGTCGCGCAACCTGCTGGTCCCGAGCCTCGACGACGCCGCGCCGCTCGCCGAGGGCACCGTCATCGTGTGGAGCGAGGAGCTCAACGGGCAGTCGGTGGTCTCGACCGCCGTCCTGGGCCTCGACGGCGCGGTGCGCGCGCGGCGGGTGCTGGAGAGCTACGTCGGCGACCTCGCGCCCGTCACGGTGGTGCCCTCGTACGGCGGCGCGACGGCGCTCTGGCTGCGCGGCGGGCTCCTGCGCGGGGCGACCATCCGGCCCGACGGCGTGGTGGGCGCGGCCTTCGATGGGCCGAGCGTGCCCGACGGCGCGGGCCGGGTCGTCGCCGTGGCCAGCGGCCGGCGCGTGACGGCCGTCGCGCAGACCGGACCGCGCGGCCGGCGCGGGGTGTCGTTTACGCGGTTCTGTATTCCGGCGAGCTGAGTCAGCGCGCCGGGCGGCGCTCGACGACGAAGAGCTGCGTGCCGACGAGGCCGGCGATGACGTTGCCGTCGTCGGTCACGATGAGGTCGCGCAGCTGCGCGGTGCGGCCCTCGAGGCCCTCGACCGGGCGGAGCTTCCACGTCGTGCCGCGCACCCAGAGACCGTTGAGGCCCGGGAGCACGACCCAGGCGCCGTTGGCGCTCACGGCGCCGCCGGGCGCGAAGCCCGCGCCGAGGCGCTGCGACAGGGGCACCGGCGTCGACTGCGCGGCCCCGGCCCACCAGAGGCGGCCCTCGACCGAGACCAGCGCGCGGTCGCGCACGGCGCCGAGCACCTGCGTCGACGGCGGACCGAGCACGCGCATCGCCTCGGGGTTGGTCGCGCAGGGCCCGGCGAGGTCGACCGACGTGGCCGCGTGGATGGGCCAGCGGGTGAGCCCCGCGGGCGGCGCGGTGGCGCCCGCGGCGAGGGGCTCGCAGGGCGCGGCGGGGTCGCAGACGAAGAGGCTCACGCCGTCGCAACGCGCGGCGACGCCCGCGAGGCCGGCGCCCGCGACGGTGGCGAGCAG
>JAQBQI010000407.1 GCA_028287085.1 Myxococcaceae bacterium | reverse complement strand
CGGCGCGGCGGGCGCCGGCGGCATGGGCAGCGCGGGCGTGGCCCCGGCGGGCGCCGCGGGCACCACCAACGTCACGCTGATGATGACGGCGCGGGACTGAGCAGCCCGCGCCGCGAGCGGGCTAGAGCAGCGGCGCGCCGGCGGAGAAACCGCAAGGGCGCAAGGGTCGCAAGGAGGAGGACCGAAGCGTGGTCACGAGCTCGAAGTGCCCACCCCGCGTCGGTCACCCCCACCCTCTCGCGACTGCATCTGCCGGCTGCCGTGAGATCTCCTCCGCATCCCGATCCTTGCGACCCTTGCGCCCTTGCGGTTGCTTCTCGCGCCGTCCCAGCCCGTCACAAGCTCTGCGCCGCGAGCGGGCTAGAGCAGCGGCGCGCCGGTGGCGCAGTGCACGCGGGTGAAGCGCTTGCGGGTGGCGCCGGTCTGGCCGCGGCCCACCGAGACGCTGCGGGGGAAGGGCTCGAGCACGTTCGCGACGCCCTCGAGCGTGTACCAGCGCTGCCCCGGCGCGGCCATCTGCTCGCGCGGACCGACCAGCACCGCGCTGCCGTACACCGTCGAGATGGTGGCGTAGCAGGACTGCCCGAAGGGCGTCGCGACGTGCTTGCCGAAGGGGTCGATGTCGCCGGTGATGCGGTCGGCGGCGCGGCCGTCGAACATCACGTCGATGACGGCGCGGCCGTAGGGGAGGTAGAGGTCGGCGTGCTCGTTGGGGCCGACGGTGACCTCGGCGAGGCCGTGGTCGATGTCGAAGGTGAGGGGCGACCCGGTGGGGTTGTCGAAGTACACGCGGCCGTGCAGCCCGAACCACACGGGAATGGCCAGCAGCGTCGCGAGGATGGGCACCGCGACGAAGCGGGCGGCGCGGGCCGGGCGCTTGCCGCGCGGCGCGAGCGGGACGGCGTGCATCTGCGCGAGCTCGCGCATCCACGGCTCGTTGGTGCCGGCGAGGCGCGTGGCGTTGCTGCCGACCTGGAAGGGGAGCATCCACACGGCGTCGCGCGCCCCGGAGGCGGCGCCGCGGTGGCGGGCGATGGGCTCCTCGCGCCAGAGCTTCGCGAGCAGGGCGAGCGCGGCGAGGGCGACGACGGGCGTGGCGACGAAGGTCACCGCGGCGGGCGCGTACTGCCACGCGAGCGAGAGCAGCAGCGGGAACACCCCCGCCACGCCGAGCCCGAGCAGGCCCTGCGCCCAGCCGCGCCGGGTGCCGCCCTTCACGGCGGCGTCGCAGGCGGGGCAGTAGGGGATGTTCATCCGGCGGGTGTAGTGGGTGCGCCCGACGGTGACGGTGGTGGCCACCGCGCGCGGCAGCGAGGCCGGGCCGTTGCAGCACGCGCAGCGCGCCGGCACCGGCGCCCCCGCGTAGGGGATCACCACCTCGAACCACGTCTCCGCGGCGTCGCCATCGAGCGGCCCGGCCGGCGTCCGGTACCCGCCGCCCATCGGCCCCTGCGGCGGAACCCCCCAGCCTTGTTGCTGCGGTGGCTGCGGCTGCGAGAATCCCCCGAAGCCCTGCGGCGCCGGCGGAAATCCCCCGAAGCCGTTGCCGCCCTGGTTGTTGCCGAAGCTCATGCCGCCATCCATCGCGCGGCGCGGTTGCCGGGTCAACGGAACGCCCCGATCTCCCTCGACCCGGGAGGCCCCATCTGCCCTGAACCCGTCGGGCGCGCGGCAGTGTCGGCGCGACGCCGCGCGGCTGGGCGGTCGCCCCCATAGCCCGCCGCCAACACAACGTCTGGGCGGCACTTGATGACCGTCATAGGCCGGTGCGAATGCCGCGCTGCGGCGTCGCGATTTGCACGGAAATCCCACGAAAACAGCGCGTTGCGCGTCAAGCGCGGATCGGAATACGCGATGATTTTAGAGTGTTAGGGTCGCCCCCGAACTGGAGGGTTTCTTGATGTCAATGGTGCATCGTCTGGTGTTGGGGCTGGCATTCGCGACCGCGGCCTGTAGCGGAGACGCGGACTCGGCGGGGAGCGGGGGTCTCGCGCTGTCGCATTCGTCCACCGCCCCGGGGCAGACCGGCAACACGCCGGGCCAGAGCGGGCAGACGCCCGGGCAGGGGGGCACGCTGCCGCCGGGGCAGGGGGGCACGACGCCCGGGCAGTCGCGCGCCGACGCCGGGACGCCGCCGACGGACCTCTGCGTGGGCGTGTCCTGCGACGACTCCAACCCCTGCACCACCGACAGCTGCGACCCGGCCTCGGGCTGTGCCCACGCCGACGCGGCGGACGGCACCGTGGTCGACGCGACGCCCACCTCCTGCGGCGTCGGCCCCTGCGCCGCCACCGGCCAGACCGTGTGCTCGCACGGCGCCGCCGTCGACTCCTGCCGGGCGGGGGCGGGGGCCGCGAGCGACGCGACCTGCGACGGCGTCGACGACGACTGCGACGGCCGGGTCGACGAGGACTACGCGCCGGTCGCCACGAGCTGCGGCGCCGGCGCCTGCGCCGCGATGGGGACCACGTCGTGCGCGGCCGGCGCGGTGGTCGACTCCTGCACCGCCGGCGGTGCGGCCTCGAGCGACGCGACCTGCAACGGCATCGACGACGACTGCGACGGCCGGGTCGACGACGACTTCGTCCCGACCGCGACCTCCTGCGGTGTGGGCCCCTGCGGCGCGACCGGCAGCACGTCGTGCCTGGCCGGGGCCGTGGTCGACTCCTGCCGGGCGACGGCGGGGGCCGCGAGCGACGCGACCTGCAACGGCGTCGACGACGACTGCGACGGAGCGACGGACGAGGACTACGCGCCGGTCGCCACGAG
>JAQBQI010000180.1 GCA_028287085.1 Myxococcaceae bacterium | reverse complement strand
TCGAGGGCCGCATCGCCGCCCGCCGCGCGCCGCGCTTCGATTACACCGTCGAGTATGCCCTCGGCGTCGAGCCGGCCGACACCGCCTGGGTGATGGTGCGCCGCGAGACCAACGTCACCGCCGCGGTCACCGACCGCCTGGCCGACATCGACCTCCGCACGATCACCGTCAACAACCCCGGCGAGGCCGAGAACCGCTTCACCCTCACCGTGCGCATCCGCGTCACGGCCCACTACGAGGCGCCCGTCGGCGACGTCCCCGGCGAGGTGCGCCGCGCCTTCTACGTGCACCGTGATCCGACCACGCTGCCGGGCTTCCCGCTCGACCTCGGCACGGGCGGCGAGAGCTCGCCCCACCTCGTCGACCTCAACAACGACGGCGCGCGCGAGATCATCCTCGCCACCTCGGACGGCGACGTGCACGCCTTCCGCGCCGACGGCACCGACCTCCCCGGCTGGCCCGCCCACACCGGCCGCGTGCAGGGCTACGACCCGGCCCGCATGCCCAACTACCTCGCGGGCCGCGCCTTCCAGGCCCCCGCGGGCGGCGGCGCCCCGGCCATCGACCCCGCCATCGTGCGCGAGTCGGTGCTCTCCACCCCCGCCATCGCCGACCTCGACGGCGACGCCCGCCCCGAGGTCATCGTGCTCACCTACGCGGGCACCGTGCACGTCTTCCGCGCCGACGGCACGGCCTACGGCCACGGCTTCCCGTACACGCTCCCCGAGGTGCCGAGCACGGCCACCTCGCCGCAGCGCATCCAGGCCCGCGGCGCCTTCGGCGACCCGGTGCTCGCCGACCTCGACAACGACATGCGCCCGGAGATCATCTTCGGGGCCTTCGACGGCAAGGTCTACGCGCTCGACGCGATGACCGGCGCCGTGAAGTCGGGCTTCCCGGTGGTGGTGCACTTCCCCGAGGAGGGCACCGACTACAACCGCGTCTTCGGCAGCGTCGGCGTCGGCGACATGGACGGCGACCACCGCCCCGACATCGTCTCGGTGTCGAGCGAGGGCCTGCGCGGCGACAACAACCTCGGCGCCATCTACGTGATCTACGGCGACGGCAACAACCACGCGGGCGGGCCCTTCCACCCCAACTGGCCGATCCCGTACCTGTCGTTCAACTTCTTCCCGCTCATCGGTGAGGGCGTCTCCTCGTCGCCCGCCATCGCGGACATGGACGGCGACGGCCGCGACGAGCTCGCCCTCGTCGGCACGGGCAGCGCGGTGATCACCCTCGCCCGCGGCGTGCAGCCGCCCCACGTCGCGCGCCCGTCGCCGCAGTCGCTCGCCCGCGCGACGGCGATCAACACCTCGATGCGCGGCCGGCTCACCAACGTGAACACCTCGCAGGTGTCCTTCATCCCGGCCTTCTCGCTGGGCACCTTCGGCGACATGACCAACGACGGCGTGCCCGACTACATGATCACGGGCGCCAGCCTCAACCTCGCGATCAACCTCGCGGGCGGCGGCCGCGCCTTCCCCATCGAGCACCTCGCCGGCGCCTGGAACGGCTCGGACGGCACCTCCCTCCCCGGCTTCCCCCGGCTGCTCGAGGACTACACCTTCTTCTTCAACCCCTCGATCGCCGACGTCGGCGGCGACGCCTACCCCGAGATCCTCATCGGGACGGGCGGGTACTACCTCCACGGCTTCGACGGCTGCGGCCGCGAGCCCGAGACCTGGCCCAAGTTCACCGGCCAGTGGATCATCGCCAACCCCGCCGTCGGCGACCTCCGCGGCATGGGCCAGCAGCAGGTCGTCACGGGCACGCGCTCGGGCTTCCTCTGGGCGTGGACCACCACCTCGCAGGCCGCCACGGCCAGCATGCAGTGGCCCTCGCACCGCCACGACCCGGCCAACACCGGCAACTGGGGCACCGCGCTCGCCCAGGGCGTGCGCCGCGTCCCGGGCCTCGGCCCGCTCAACTGCCCGCTCCCCGTCGAGCCCGACGCGGGCACCGTCGCCGACGCGGGCGACACCGATGCCGCCGTCACCGACGGCGCGGTCGCGGCCGACTCCGGCGTGACCCCGCCCACCGTCAGCGGCGACGGCTGCGGCTGCCACACGACCCCGGCCGGCGCGCCCCGCGCGGGCCTCGTCGCGCTGGGCCTCGCGCTCCTCGCCGTCCGCCGCCGCCGCCGCGCGGCCTGACCCGCCCCCGACTCCCGCTCACCTCCAACCCCAACGCGCGCTCGCGTCGGCGGATCTGCCTCCGGTAGCATCCGCCGCACGATGCGACACACCCACCGTTGGTTCACGCGCGGCCTCGCGCTCGCGCTCGGTCTCGGCGCGACGCTCACCGCCCCGCGCCCCGCCGCGGCCATCTGGCCGCCGCGGCCCGAGATGACCCCGAGCGACCTCGCGATGACGGCCAACTGGCCCAACGACCCGGGCTACGCCGGCCAGTGGGAGCACTGGTCGTGGGTGCCCGGGATGAACCTCACGGTGCCGGGCTTCCGCACCGAGGAGACCGCCCTCGGCACGGGCAACAACACCGACCGCGCGTGGGCCATCTCGATCGGCGACCCGCGGGTGATCATCGCGGTGCTCGACTCGGGCATCAACTGGGACAACGACGACATCGTCAACAAGGTCGCCCTCAACACCGCGGAGCTCCCGCTCCCCGAGGGCGCGACGGCCTACGACAGCAACGCCGACGGCGTGGTGAACATCCTCGACTACCTGCGCGACACGCGGGTCACCTGCGGCACCGGGGCGGTGACCGCGCGCGACCCGCGGCAGTGCCGCGGCGCCGACGGGATGCCCAACGACCCCAACGCCAACGGCGTGCTCGACCCGGGCGACCTGATCCGGGTCTTCTCCGACCGCACCGACGCCGACCACAACGGCTACGTCGACGACATCGCGGGCTGGGACTTCTTCCAGGACGACAACGACCCCGCCGACGCCACGCGCTTCGGCCACGGCACCGGCGAGATGCGCTGGAGCGCCGCGGAGACCAACAACGGCATCGGCGACGCGGGCGACTGCCCCCGCTGCATGCTGCTGCCCATCCGCGCGGCCGACAGCTTCATCGGCGAGGTCGACGACTTCGCGCAGGGCGTCGTGTACTCCGTCGACCGCGGCGCGCGCGTGGTGCAGGAGGCCCTCGGCACGCTCGACAACAGCACCTTCGCGCGGCGCGCCATCGACTACGCCTACGCCCACAACGTGCCCGTGGTCGCGAGCGCGGCCGACGAGAACTCCCGGCACCACAACGTGCCCGGCACCAACAACCACACGCTGGTGGTGCACGCGATCCGCTACGACACCGAGACGGTGCAGCGCAGCACGACCTTCCTCAACTTCAACAACTGCACGAACTACGGCGCCCAGCTGGTGCTCTCGGTCTCGGGCACCGGGTGCTCGTCGGAGGCCACCGGCCACACCGCGGGCCACGCCGCGCTGATGCAGTCCTACGGGCTCGAGCACGCGCTCACCCCGGCGCTCTCGGCCGAGGAGATCTACCAGCTGCTGGCCCGCACCACCGACGACATCAACGTGCCCGAGAGCCAGCCCGGCCACCCGATGTACGACGCCACCAAGTACCCGTCCCTGCCCGGCTGGGACCAGCGCTTCGGCTACGGCCGCACCAACGCCCGCCGCGGCATGGAGTGGCTGCGCGACGGCAAGATCCCCCCCGAGGTCGACATCACCTCGCCGCGCTGGTTCACCAACTTCGACCCCGACCGCGCCCCGCAGCAGACGCTGCGCATCGAGGGCCGCATCGCCGCCCGCCGCGCGCCGCGCTTCGATTACACCGTCGAGTATGCCCTCGGCGTCGAGCCGGCCGACACCGCCTGGGTGATGGTGCGCCGCGAGACCA
>JAQBQI010000149.1 GCA_028287085.1 Myxococcaceae bacterium | reverse complement strand
TGGTCGGAGTTCTTCGCGGGGGAAGCGGCGCCCGTCGCGGAGCCCGTCGCGGCCGCGCCGGTGCGCTCGACGGTGGCCTTCGCGAGCACCGGCGTGGCGACGCAGCTCGCGCCGCCGCCGGTGTTCGCGGCGGTCGCGCCGACGATCGAGCGGCCGGCCGACCGCCGCGGCGCGCTGCTCGCGGGCCTGCTGGGTTGCGTGGCGCTGCTGGGCATCGGGGCGTGGGCCGTGCGCAACGCGACGGCGTCGGGCTCACCGACGGCCGCGCAGCTGACGGAGCCGGCGGCGCCGACGACCGTCGAGACGCGCTACGACGCGGGCGCGGCGACCGCTGCGAACACGGAGGAGTCAGAAGAGGAGGAAGAGGAGCCGACCCGCGCGGCGGCGAACCGGGGGCCGGCCTTCCGCGGCGGGCGGCCGGCGCACGGCCACGGGCACGGGCACGGCCACGGGCACCGCGGTCACGGCTGGCGGTAGCGCGGCGGACGGATCGGGCTCAATCCGAGGCGTCGTCACTGCCAGCGTCACTGCCAACGTCGCCGCTGGCATCACTGCTGGCATCACTGCCGACATCACTGCCGACATCGGTCGCCGCGTCGGTCGGCGGGTTCACCGTCACCATGCCGCCGTCGGCGCCGCAGGCCAGCTCGCACTGGCCGACCTCGGCGCAGCTCGTCGCGTGCGTGTAGCAGCTCGTCAGCCGGTTGAACTCCGCCGCCGACACGCGCGTCGCGTAGCTCGCGTAGGCCTGCGCGCAGTCGGGCAGCCGGCAGTCGAGCGCCGTCAGCCGCGCGCACACCTGCTCCACCGGCGGCGTCGCCTCGCCCGCCACCGCCACGCACCGCGGCGCGGGCGGCGCCTCGATCAGCCCGCAGCCGCACAGCATCGCCAGCGCCGCCCACCATCCCGCGCGGCGCATCAGTTCACCCCCACGGTCGACCCGAGGGTCACCAGGAAGTCGTCGGTCGAGCGCACGTCGCCCCCGTCGTCGCGCACGAAGCGGCGGTTGTACGCGAGGTTCACCTGCAGGTTGTTGAGGAAGCTGTCCGACTGCCGGCGCGACGCCTGCGACGACAGGTAGATCGATCCCACCGCGCGGATCTGCGTGCCGTCGAGCGTGAAGAGGTTGCCCCAGCCGTCGAAGTTGCGGCGGACGATCTGCGCGCTCAGCGCCACCTGGTCGAGCCGGAAGGGGCCCACCGACGCGCCCACGCTCGTGCGCAGCGGGCCCGCGGAGTCCTCCGCCCAGAGGGTCAGCGGCATGCGCGTGGGGGGCTCGCCCGCCGCCGTCGGGACGGGGAAATACACCCGGAAGTAAGCCTGGAAGCCGCTCTGCCGCCCGCCCGGCTGCGAGAGCATGTACTCCAGCTTGGTGGTGGTGAGCGCGTCGACGCCGAGGTCGTCGCGGGCCTGCCGGTTGAGCGCGAACGACTGGCTCTGCACCCCGTAGTTGGCGTCGAAATACCCGGGCAGGTAACGGTTGCCGACGTTGCGGTACTCGCCGCCCGCGTCGACCTCCCAGGTCGGGAGCATCACCCCGTTGCCCTCCAGCGCCTGCCCGTTGTAGCGCCGGAAGCGCTGCCGCAGCAGGTAGCGGAAGCGCAGCCCGGCGTGCAGCCCGTCGCCGTCGTCGACCTCGACGAAGCGGTTGTAGTCGGCGAAGCCGAAGAGCCCGACGCCGCGGGTGGCCTCGCAGGCCGACGAGCCCGCCTCGACGCACGAGTACCAGAGGTAGAGGTAGTGGACGTCTGCCGTGAGCGCGGTGAGCCGCGTGGTGGCCATCTGCACCGCGCCCTCGCCGTTGCGCACCGGCTGCCCGAAGGCGCCGTGCACCCGCAGCGGCGCGGCCAGGTCGGAGACCACGCCCGCCGTGATGCGCAGGTCGTCGGGGGTCTCGTCCCAGTTCTCGCCCAGCAGCTGCAGCGGGCGGATCGAGACGTTGCCCGCCACGAGGCGCGGCGCGCTCACGTCGTCGAGGAACATCTGGAATTGCCCGAAGTCCCGGAGGATCCCCTCGGCCTGCGCGCCGATCTGCGGGGTGTTGGGGTCGAGCGAGTTGTTGAAGCCCGTCACGAGCGTCTGGTGGCCGAGCGAGACGTCGCGCAGGGGCGAGAGCCGCACGCTGCCGTAGACGCGCTCGTGCAGCCCCTCGGAGGACTCGTACGCGTCGCAGTTGGGGTCGTGCCGGTCTTCGGGGTGCCGGTAGTCGCCCAGGTCGATGCGCGCGCACCGCAGCACCCGCAGCGCGTCGCGGCCCTGGGCGTAGTCCTCCTCGCGGAAGCGGAAGTCGCCCATGCCGAAGCGCAGCGGCGCCGCGAAGTCGACCCGCACCGGGCCCACCCGCAGGATGCCCGTCGCGTTGAGCTGCCACCAGCTCTCCCCCGCGATGCGCGAGATGCCCAGGTCGGCCCCGACCCGGAACACCGTGATCCGCTCGCCCGGCACCTCGGGGTCGGCCCGCGCCTCGCCCGCCGCCAGCAGCCCGCACAGACCCGTCCCGACCGCCCACAACAGTTCGCTTGCTCGTCTACCCATCGTGTGTCACCCGCGGTTGGGAGTACGCTGGGTGGCGGAAGTTCCTCCACTTCTTCGTGCGGTTCGGGACCACATCATGAACGACCTCGCGCCCCTCCGCCTCGACGACGACCTCCGCGTGCTCGTGCTCACCGGCGCGGGCGTCTCGGCCGAGAGCGGCATCGCCACCTTCCGCGACAGCAACGGCCTCTGGGAGCAGCACCGCGTCGAGGACGTCGCCTCCCCCGAGGGCTTCGCGCGCGACCCCGCCCTCGTCTGGCGCTTCTACTCGCTGCGCCGCGAGGCCGCCGCGAAGTGCGCGCCCAACCCCGGCCACGCCGCCCTCGCCGCCCTCGAAGACCGCCTCGGCGACCGCTTCCTGCTCGCCACGCAGAACATCGACGGGCTCCACGGCGTCGCGGGCAACACCCGCGTCGTCGAGATGCACGGCAACCTCTACACCACGCGCTGCTCGGGCTGCGACCGCCGGCCCTTCCGCGACGACTCGCTCCACCCCGACGCGGTGCCCCGCTGCGACCGCTGCGGGTCGATGCTGCGGCCGCACATCGTGTGGTTCGGCGAGCGCCTCGACCCGGCCGACCTCCAGCGCATCGAGGACTTCATCCGCGCCGCGCGCGGGCATCGGATGGTGTTCCTGGCGGCGGGGACCTCGGGGGTGGTGTACCCGGCGGCGGGCCTCGTCGACGTGTGCCGCCGCGCCGGGGCCGAGACCGTGCTGGTCAACCTCGAGGCGCCCGACAACGTGGGCGCCTTCGACCGCGTGATCACGGGGCGCTCGGGCGAGGTGCTGCCCGCTCTCTTCGTCTGACCGTCAGAGGTGGAAGGGGCCGATGCTCGTGGCGCCCACGGTGACCGCGAGGCCGCCCACGAAGGAGGTCCCGCCGGGGTCCGACGCGTCGAGCGTCGCGGCCATTCCGAGGGTCGCCTCGAGGCCCAGCGTGAGCAGCGGAGCCCTCGACGAGTCGCGGTCGACCAGCCGACACACCGCGGCCCCGCGGACCTGTACCACCAGCTCGGAGGTCGCGAGCGCGGGGCCCCGCCAGCGCCCGCCGCCCTCGACGCCCGCGCGGTAGCCCCAGCGCCCGCCGTCGCGCTCCGGCACGTCGAACCACTCCAATCCCCCGAGCACGGACACCGCCGCGCCGCCGTTGCGCGCGTCGCCGCCCACGGCGAGCGTCGCCGACTCCGCGAGGCCCTGGTTGCGGCCGGCGCGCGAGGTCGAGCCGAAGCCCGCGAAGCCCGTCACCGCGGCCTGCGTGAGCACCGGGCCGCCCGAGTAGACCAGCGTCTCCGGTCCGCCGCGCCCGCCGTAGGTGCAGCCGCCCAACAGCGCGCCCAGGAGTGCGACGGTTCGCATGCGCCGTGATGCTACGCCCTCGCGGACCTCTCTCCCGACGATCCGCCGCCGGCTCGTGCCACCCTCCCTCCCGGCATGCGGTCATCCACTCCCCTCGTCGCGCTCGCCCTCGTCGCCCTCGC
>JAQBQI010000138.1 GCA_028287085.1 Myxococcaceae bacterium | reverse complement strand
GTGCGCGACCGCGGCGCGGCGGTGCTGCGCCGCACCGACCCGGCGCTCGTCGACGCGGCGGCCGAAACCGAGGCGGTCATCGCCGCCCTCGAGGCGCGCGGGCTGCGGGTGATCGGCACGCACTTCGGCCGCGTCGAGGACCTCCGCACCGACAACACCACCAACGCCAACACCGACCAGCTCGGGTACACCGACGCGGCGATCCAGCTGCACACCGACCAGCCCTTCCTCGACCGGCCGCCGCGCTACCAGCTGCTCCAGAGCGTGCGCGCGGCCGACGAGGGCGGCGCCAACGCGCTGGTCGACGCGCTCGCCGCCGCGCGCCACCTGCGCGACCTCGACCGGGCGGCTTTCGACCTGCTCACCGGCACGCCCGTGACCTTCCACCGGCGGCAGCAGCGCTTCGAGCGCACGGTGGTCTCGCCGATGCTCCAGGGGGTCGACGACGGCGCGGACTTCCTCGTGCGCTACTCGTACTTCACGCTGTCGCCGTACCGCCTCGACTTCGCCGAGATGGAGGCCTGGTACCGCGCCGTCGACCGCTTCGCCCGCCTCGTGCGCGACCCACGCCACCAGCTCCAGCTCGCGCTGCGGCCGGGCGAGTGGATCCTCTACGACAACCACCGGATGCTCCACGCCCGCACCGCCTTCCGCGGCCCGCGCTGGGTGCGCGGCGTGTACTTCGACCGGGCCTGAGCCGCCCTCTTCACGAGAGACCTCACCCCCTCTCCGTTCGACCCTGCGCTGCGCTCCGGGTCTGCCGGAGAGGGGCTTGGGGGTGAGGCTCCGAATTCCGTTGCGCTCCACTCCTCTACAATTCTAGACACTCCTCCATCATATTAGACGCCGCGGTGACCCCGCGGAGGAGGTGCCTGCCCGATGGCCCGACGACCGAAGACCCCATGGATCGCGCGCACCGCCCTGGCGGCGCTGCTCCTCACCCCGACGGCGTGGGCCGTCGACTGCAACACCCTCCCGGCGCCCATCTACGGCACCGGCGGCAGCGCGCAGAAGCCCCTCTTCGCGCGCTTCGGCGCCCGGCTCGCGGGGCTCCCGACGCCGCGCACGGTGATCTACTCCTCGCCCGGCGCGTGCTTCGGCATCAACGCCTTCACCGCCACGCCCACGCGCATGACGGGCAACGCCAGCTACTGGTCGGCGGCGGGCGTCGAGGCGACCTGCGCCCTGCCCGTCGCGGGCCAGCTCGCGGACTTCGGCAGCATGGGCAACACCGCCCTCCAGTGCGCGGGCATCACGGCGCTCCCCGCCGGCGTCGGCGACTTCGAGGGCCCCGTCACCACCTGGAACTTCTTCGTCCCCGTCGCCTCGTCGCAGCAGTCGATCAGCAGCGCGGCGGCCTACTTCGTCTACGGCTTCGGCAGCACGGGCAACGTCTCCCCGTGGACCAACGACGCCCTCATCATCCGCCGCGACGAGAACTCCGCCGCGCAGATCTTCGTCGGCCTCGCGGCGGGCATACCCCCCTCGCGCTTCCGCGGCGTCGACGCGATGACCAACGCGCGCTCGATCTCCCTCGTCGCGATGGCCACCACCGCCGAGGCCGCCATCGGCTTCGCCAGCGGCGAGAACGTCGACGCCAACCGCGCGACGGTTCGTACGCTCGCGTACCAGCACACCGGCCAGACCTGCGGCTACCGGCCCGACTCGACGGCCACCAGCTTCGACAAGGCCAACGTGCGCGACGGCCACTACTGGCTCTGGTCGTCGACCCACCTCTTCGCGCGCGTCGGCGCCGACGGCCGGCCGAGCGACCCCGCCGTGCGCGAGTTCGTCGGCTACTTCACCGGCGCCACCCCCGAGACCGCCGCGGTGCCCACCACCGAGCTCGAGATCCGCAACGGCAACATCCCCCGCTGCGCGATGCAGGTGTGGCGCGACGGCGACCTCGGCCCGCTCTACAGCCAGGCCCCGGCCGACAACTGCGCCTGCTACTTCGACTTCATCGCCACCGGCTCGACCACCTGCACGCCCTGCCCCGCGGGGACCTGCGCCACTCCGGGGCAGGCCTGCCGCCGCGGCTACTGCGAGGCCTACTGACATGCGCGCCCTCCCCCTGACGCTCGGCGCGCTCGCGCTCGCCCTCTCCCTCGGCTGCGACTCTACCGAGGAGGCCCAGCCCTCCGACAGCGGACCCATCGTCCGCGACGTGGGCACCGCCGACACGGGCGCCGTCGCCGACACGGGTGCGGTCACCGACACCGGGTCCACGACGGACACCGGCGCCGTGACCGACGCCGGGACGACGGACGTCCCGACCGTCGACGCACAGGCGCCCGCCGACGTGACCGACGCCGCGACCACCGACGTCGCGGCCGACGTGCCCGCCGACGTGAACTGCGTGAGCGACGGCGGCTGCTACGCCTGCGCGCCGAGCACCACCGCGCAGTTCCTCAACCACTGCACCAGCGCCGCGTGCGCGCCCTTCAACAACGCGCTGCGGCTCCCGCTGCTCCTCGCCGACGGCGGGCTCCCTCCGCTGCCCTGAGCCCCCCGCCCGCACCTTCACCATCCTGAACCAGCCGTCATCACGCTGGATCTCCCTTCGCCGCCCCCGTCCCGCCTCCCGATCAATCGCCTTCAATCGCAGCCGCCTGCGATTTCTATTGCCGTGGCGTGCTCCGCAATTCTAGACACTGATTCATCATACTGGACATCCTGTCCGCCCTGACGCTCCCCGCGAAAGAGCCCACCGATGCATCGCCGCCTCCTCGCCTCCGTCGTCGGCTCCGCCCTGCTGGCGCCGCTCGTCGCGTCCGCCCAGCCCGCGCCCACGCCCGCCGCCCCGGGCGCGACCCCTCCCCCCGAGGCGTCGCTGCTGCCGGTGCGCCTCGCGCCGCCGCGCTTCGACGGCAACCGCGTGCTCGACCCGGTGGGGCTCGTCGTCTCGGGCTACGTGCAGGCGCAGCTCGAGAACTCGCAGCTCTCCGAAGACCAGCTCCAGCAGGGGGGCGTCGCCCTCAACCGCGACCGCTTCGTGCTGCGCCGCGGGCGCATCCGGCTCGACGGCGCGTGGCGCTGGGCCTCCTTCGCCATCGAGGTCGACGGCAGCACCACCCGCGGGCTCTTCTTCGGGCTGCGCCGCGCCGAGGCCTCGCTGCTCTGGCGCAACCCCCGCGCCGGGGCGCCGCCCTGGGCGATGCTCACCGCCGGGCTCACCGAGATCCCCTTCGGCTACGAGCTCAGCGCGGGCGTGCGCAGCCGCCTCTTCATGGAGCGCTCGCTCGCCTCGCTGGCCTTCTTCCGCGGCGAGCCCGACGTGGGCGCGCGGCTCTCGGGCGGCCTCGGGTGGTTTCGCTACGCGGTCGCCGTGATGAACGGCACGCCCCTCGATGACCGCGCCGGCTCGACCTACGTCGAGCCCACCGGGGCCATGGACGTCATCGGCCGCGTGGGCCTCGACGCCACTCCGCACGAGCGCTTCCGCGTGTCAGGCGGCGTGTCCTTCCTCACCGGCACCGGCTTTCACGCGGGCACCGACGCCACGCCCAACGGCGTGATCTGGCGCGACCTCAACGAGAACTCCGTCATCGACGGCGCCGAGCTCACCGCGCAGCCCGGCAGCGCCGCGACCCCGTCGCTCACCTTCCGCCACTGGGCCGTCAACGCCGACCTCCAACTCGCGCTGCGCACCCGCCTCGGGTGGACGCGCCTCTACGGCGAGCTCAGCCTCGCGAGCAACCTCGACCGCGCGGTCTACCCCGCCGACCCCATCGCCGCGGGCGCCGACGTGCGGCAGCTCGGGGCCTACGTCGCCTTCTCCCAGGAGGTCACCCGCTACGGCGTCGTCGGCTTCCGCTGGGACTACTACGACGCCAACTCCGACTTCCTCGACAGCCGCCGCGGGCGCTTCGTGCCCGCCAGCCTCGTGGTGCAGACCTTCTCGCCCGTCGTGGGCGTGGTGCTGCCCGACCGCGCGAAGCTGCTCTTCCAGTACGACGCCATCGTCGACTCGCTCGCCCGCGACCAACGCGGCGTCCCCACCGACCTGCGCAACGACCAGTGGACGCTGCGTCTCCAGATGGAGATCTGAGCGATGCGACGCCCCACCCCCGCGCTCGCCCTCACGCTCGCCCTCGCCCTCGTATCGTGCGGCGGCGAACGAAACCCCTCCGGCCTCGACGAGCCCCTCCGCGTGCGCAACGCGCAGTTTCGCGAAGGCGATCTGCCCGGCACGCCCGAGGGCGACGGCGGCGTCCCCGACGGAGCGCCCGCCATCACGGCGCTGGAGAGCGCCAACGCCCTCCTGCGACTGCGCCAACCCGGCAAGGTCTTCAGCGGTCGCACCAACCCCCGCGGCGCCACGGTGGGCCTGCGCTTTCCCGAGCTCGGCACCGGCTGGTGGCAGCTCAACGTCGGCGGCGCCGACCCCACCTTCGACAACGACTACACCTGGACCCTCCAGGCTGACTTCAGCGACGCCATTCCGACCGGCCTGCGCACGCTGCGCTTCGTCGCCATCGACCCCGACGGGCGGGCGGGGCCCCAGCGCGACTACCGCGTCTGCGTGCTGCCCGAGGTGCCCGACAACCTCAACGCCTGCGACCCCACCATCGCCCCGCCCGACACGGTCATCTCGCTCGCGTGGGAAGACGACGTCGACCTCGACCTCGTCGTGGTCACCCCCGACGGCCGCACCGTCGACGCGCGCCACCCGAGCACCCTCGAGCCCGTGCGCGGGGTGGTCCCGCCCGGCGCCGGCGCGCTCGACCGCAACTCCAACGCCAACTGCGCCATCGACGGCATCCGCCGCGAGAACCTGGTCTTCCAGGGCGCCCCCGCGCCGGGCGTCTACCGCCTCTACGCCAACCTCTTCAGCGCCTGCGGCCGCACCGCGACGCGCTACCGGCTGACCACCCACCTGCGCGAGATCCTCGACGAGGGGCGCACGAGCCGGGTGCGCGAGTCGTTCCGGCGCGACGGCGTGCTCACCGCCATCGCGGCCAACGGCGGGGCCGCGCGCGGAACCTTCGTCGGCGAGGTCACCCTCCCGTGAGGCGCTTCGTACGCCCCCGCACCATCGCCGCGATCGCCCTGTTTTTCCCGGTGATCGCGACGGCCCAGCCGCGGGTGGTGTCGCCGCGCATCCAGCACTTCGTCCAGGCCGACTTCCCCGAGGCCGAGCGCGGCCCCGAGGCGCGCACCGTCTCCGTCGTGATGCAGCTCACCGTCGCCGCCGACGGCACCGTCTCCGACGCCGTGGTCACCCAGTCGGGCGGCGCCGCCTTCGACCCGCTCGCCGTCGCGGCCGCGCGGCAGTTCACCTTCGCGCCCGCCACCGTCGACGGAGCGCCCACCACCGTCCGCCTCGTCTACCGCTACCGCTTCCGGTGGGAGCCTCCGCCCCCAGCCCCCGCGCGCTACGCCGGTGTGGTGCGCGGCGGCGGCCGTCCGCTCGCCAACGCCACCGTCACCCTCGACTCGGGCGAGCGCGCCACCACCGACGCCGACGGGCGCTTCACCCTCGACGCCGTGCCCGTCGGCCGCCACGCCGTCACGCTCTCAGGCGACGGCTTCGACGCGCGCACCGTCGACGAGACCTTCACCGCGGGCCAAGGCATCGAGGCCCGCTACGACGTGCCGATGCGCCCCGCCCCGCCGCCGCCGTCGAGGCGCCGCGCGAACGGGCGGGCGCCTGCGGTGGAGGAGATCGACGAGGTGGTGATCCGCGCGCCGCGCCTGCGCCGCGCCGTGGTGTCGACGGAGATCAGCGCCGACACCGCGCGCCGCCTGCCGGGCACGCAGGGCGACGTGCTGCGCGTCGTCGAGAACATGCCGGGCGTGGCGCGCGCCTCGGTCGGATCGGGGCAGCTCGTGGTGTGGGGCGCGGCGCCCGAAGACACGCGGGTCTACGTGGATGGCGTGCCCGTGCCGCGGCTCTACCACGACGGCGGGCTGCGCTCGGTGCTGCCCTCGGACATGGTGCAGTCGGTCGAGCTCGTGCCCGGCGCGGCGGGCGCGGCGTGGGGCCGCGGGCTCGGCGGACTCGTCGCCGCCACGACGCGCACCTTCGACGACGCGGGCGCGCACGGCGCGGTGTCGGCCGACCTCTACGACGCCGCGGCCAACGTGCGCGCCAACGTCGCGCGCGGGCTCAACGTGGCGATCGCGGCGCGCCGCAGCCATCTCGCCGAGCTGCTCGACGCGAGCGGCGAGGCGGTGAGCGCGCTCTTCCCGACGCCGCACTACTACGACGGCCAGGCGCGCCTCACCTGGACGCCCGGCGCGCGCGACCGCCTGGAGCTCACCGGGCTGCTCTCCTCCGACCGCACCGAGCGGCGCAACCCCGCGCTCGACCCCGCGGCCGACAGCCACGACCAGCGCAGCGTCGGCTTCGAGCGGGTGTACCTGCGCTACCGGCACCAGTCCGACGACGGCGCGACGGTGACGGTGACGCCGTGGTTCGGCCGCGACGGGCGCGCGCAGCTCCAGCGCGTGGGCGCGGTGCAGACCTCGCTCGACTCGACCGCGTGGGTGGGCGGCGTGCGCGCGAGCTGGCGGCGCGCGACCAGCGGGTGGTTGACCGTCGAGGCGGGGCTCGACGCGGAGTTCTCGTCGACGTCGCTCTCGCGCAGCGGGAGCATCGCGCTGCCCGCGCGCGAGGGCGACCGCCGCATCTTCGGTCAGCCGCCGCCCGATCAGGTCGCGGCCGACGCCTGGAGCGTCGCCCAGGTCGGCGTCGCCCCCTACGCCGAGGCCGACGTGTCGCTCTTCCGCGGCGCGGTGCACGTGCTCCCCGGGCTGCGGGTCGATCCGTACTTTCGCGCGGTGAGCCGCCGCTCGCCGCAGGAGGGCGACACCCCCGCGCAGGGCCTCTTCTCGCAGGACTTCGCGCTCGAGCCGCGCCTCGCGCTGCGGGTCACGCCGTCGGCGCGGGTGACCCTGAAGGCCGCCGTGGGTGTCTTTCACCAGGCGCCGCAGCCCGACGATCTCTCGGCGAGCTTCGGCGCCCCGGCGCTGCTGACCTCGTCGGCGAGGCACGCGCTGGTCGGCGCCGCGGTGCAGATCACCCGCACGCTGACCGCCGAGGTGACGGCCTTCGGCTCGCTCACCGAGAGCCTCGCGGTGCGCTCCAACGAGCCGTCACCGCTGCGCGCCGCGGCGCTGGTTTCGACCGGCGAGGGGCGCGCGTACGGGGCGCAGATCCTGGTGCGCCAGGAGCTCGCGCGCGGCCTCGTCGGGTGGTTCAGCTACAGCCTGTTGCGGAGCGAGCGGCGCAGCACGCCCGACGCGCTCTGGCGCCTCTCGGACTACGACCAGACCCACGTGCTGACGGCGCTCTTTTCGTACGACCTGGGGCGGGGCTTCGAGGCGGGGCTGCGCTTCCGCTACGCAACGGGCTCGCCCCGGACGCCGGTGGCGAGCGCGTGGTTCGACGCCCGCCGCGACCGCTGGGAGCCGGTCTTCGGCGCGCAGAACAGCATCCGCGTGCCCGATTTCGTGCAACTCGACGCGCGCGTGGCGAAGCGCTTCGCCCTCGGCCGCACGACCCTCGACGTCTCGCTGGAGGTGCAGAACGTGACCAACCAGGCCAACGCCGAGGAGCTCGTCTACGACCCGAGCTTCACCCGACAGGGCACCATCTCGGGCCTGCCTCTCCTGCCGGTGCTGGGGGCGCGATGGGCGCTCTAGGCCGTGCGACGCGCGCGACCTCACCCGCGCTGCCGCGCCGCCCTCTCCATGAATGGATAGGGCTCCCCCTCACCTGCGCGGTCCGTGCTGAAACGCGAGCGGTC
>JAQBQI010000085.1 GCA_028287085.1 Myxococcaceae bacterium | reverse complement strand
GGCGCCGCCGTGCCGCTCGCCGCGGCGGTCGTCGGCACGCGCATCGACCTGCGGCCCCGCGCCGCGCTCCGACCCCGCCAGCGCTACACCGTCGAGCGGCTCTACGCCTACGACGCCGCGGGCGCGCTGGTCGGCGACGCGCAACGCCTCGGCGCCTCGCCCGAGGGACTGCGCCGGGCGTGGTTTCCGGCGGTGGGCTTCGTGACCGCGGCGGGGCCCGGCGCGCGCGTCCGCCCGGCGACCCTGGCGCTCACCGAGACGCGGGTCGACTTCCGCTTCGGCGGCGGCGACTGCGGCCCCGGGCTCAGCGTGTCGACGGGCTTCCGGCTCCCGCCCGCGACGCGATCGACCGACTCGGTGCAGCTCGAGGTGCGCGCCCGCGGGCTCGCGCCGCGCGTGGTCGCGACCATCCCCGCCGACGGGGCGACCAGCGTCGGAGCGAACGACCTGCTGTGCACCCCCGACCCGGTGGTCATCCCCTTCCGGCCGGCGCTCGAGGCGCGCGTGGTGGTGCTCGACGCCGCGGGCGCCGCCGTCTCCGCGAGCGCGTGGACCGCCCCGGCCGGCTCGCCCCGGATGCCCATTCCGTCGCGTTGGGAAGCGTCGCGCACGCACCAGCCCGAGGCTGACCCCGACCGCGAGCGCGCGTGGACCGCGCCGCCCATCGTCACGCCCACCGCGGCCCGCACGACCGTTCCTTCCGCGTGTCCCTACGGCTTCGAGTCGGTCGCCCGCCAGCGCGTCGCCGCGGAGGGCGCGCCGTGGATGTACGAAGACCAGTCGACCCTGCTCTTCGACGGCGCGCGCGGGTGGTTCGCGCTCGACGCCCGCCGCGACGGCGACGCCATGAACCTGCTCGGGCTCTCCCCGCGCGGCGCGCCCACGACGCTGCGCACCGGCCTCTCCGGCGGCGCCGAGGCGGCCGCCCTCGACGCGGCCGGACCGCTCGCGGTGTCGCGGTTCTTCCATCCGCCGGCCGGGGCCACCCGTGACGTGACGCTCTGGGCCCTCGACGCCGACGGCCGCACGCGCTGGTCGCACGGCCTCTTCGGCATGGGCGCCGGCTACCGCGTCGCCGCGGGCGGGGGCCACGCCCTCGCGACCTTCGTGCGCGCGACCCTCGCCGCCTCCGCGCCCCTCGGCTGGGCGCTCTTCGACGCCCGCACCGGCGCCCCGCAGGCCGAGGACCACGGCGCGACCCCCGCCGTCACCACCGACGGATCGGCCGCCGCTGCGTGGGTCGACGGCCGCTTCGTGCTCGCGTGGACCTCGCCGCACCCCGGCGACGACCGCGCCCCGCGGGTGAGCGTCGCGACCCTCGCGCCCGACGGCACGCTCGGCCCGCCGACCGAGCTGCCGGTGCGCGCCGCCGGGCCGATCGACCTGGCCTCCGTGGGCGGGCGCGCGGCCCTCGTCAGCACCTCGCGGGGGCGCGTCGAGTGGACCCTCCTCGACCGCAACGGCGCGGTCGAGCGCGGCCCCGTCGAGCTGAGCGCGGGCGTCGGCGGCGACGACCACCGCAAGCCCCGCGTGAGCTGCCGCGACGGCCTGTGCGCGGTCGCGTGGGAGTCCAGCAGCTCCGACGCGACCTGGTCCGTGGCGGTCGGCCTCGACGGCGCCGTCTCGCCCGCGCACCCGCTCGCGGGGCAGGGCACCTCGTCGACCGCCGGCATCGCGGCGGGCGCCGGTCGTAGCTTCCTCGCGTCGTACTCGGTGAACTACGGTGAGGCCTGGGTGACCGCGCTGCGCTGCCGGGCGAGCGCCGCGGCGGGCGCCCCGGGCCGCATCGGTCGCTGAGCGAGCGCGGGCGGGCTCAGGTCGCGGGCTGCGGGACGGCGCGCGCCGCGACGGCCGACGCGAGGCCCAGGGCGAGCATCCCGACGCCCATCGGCGGCGCCACGAGGACCCCGAGGGCGCCCGCCGCGACGAAGACCCCGACGTCGGTCGCCGTGGGTCGGGTCGGGGCCTCGTCGAGCCCGAGCGATCGGCGCACCTCGCCGACGGGGCGGTCGAGCAGCGCGTCGGAGAAGTGCTCGCGGTAGAGGTTGCGGCTGTGCCGGCCGCGCACGAAGGCGCGGAAGGTCGAGGCCGGCCACGCGAGGAGCCCGAGGCTCATGGCGCCCAGGTTGAGCACCCACGCGGCGTGGTGGTCGGCGCAGCCCGAGGCGAGCTCCCAGGCGCCGATCTCCGACTCGCCGCGGTTGGTGGTAGGGTATCCGGTGACGAGGTGGTGCAGGTCGTGGAAGCGCACCGCCCGCACCCGCGACGCGGCGTTCGGAAAGGCCATCGGGATGGGCCCCACGCGGAAGCGCACCCAGGCGTCGTCGTAGCCGCCGTCGCCGAAGCCGTTCGCATCGAAGTAGCGCCTGCGCGCGTCGCGCAGCGTGGTCGCGTCGTCGTCGTGGGTCATCGTCATCTCTCCTCCGCCGGGCAGTCTGGAGGTGCGGCCCGGCCGCCCGTCAAGGCCGCAAGCGCGGGACCGCGAGGTGGGCGGGGTCGCGCTCGGCCGCCAGCTCGCGGGCGACGGTGACGAAGGCCTTGAGCGCGGGCGAAACCTGGGCGCCGCTGGGGAAGTACAAGAACAGTCCCGGCACCGCGGGGGCGAAGGCTTCGAGCACCACGCGCAGACTCCCGGCGGCGAGCTCGTCGGCGACGAAGGGCTCCAACACATAGAAGAGCCCGACCCCGGCGACCGCGAGCACCCGCATCAGCTCGAAGTCGTTGGTGGTCACCGGGCCGCGCACGGGCACCCGCCAGGTCTTCCTCGCCCGTTCGAGCTCCCAGGCCCACGGCTCTCCGCCGGAAGCCCAGCGCATGCAGATGCAGTCGTGCTGGAGCAGCTCCGCCGGCTTCAGCGGGGCGCCGCGGGCTTCGAGGTACGACGGCGCGGCCACGACGACGATGCGGGTCGGGGCCGACAGTCGGACGTGGATCATGTCGCGGTCGATGGACTCGACGAGTCGGATGCCCGCGTCGAGTCCTTCGGTCACGACGTTGACGAGTCGGTCTTCGACGCGCACGTCGAGCTCGACCTTCGGAAAGCGGGCGATGAAGCGCGGCAGCAGGCGGGCGAGGACGAGGGTCACGGCCACGGAGGGCACGGAGAGCCGCACCCGGCCGGTCACCTCGCCGCGCCGGGCCCTGGCGGTCTTCAGCGATTCGAGCGCCTGATCCACCGCGGGACCGGCGTTTTCGAGGAGCCGCTGCCCCGCGTCGGTGAGCGCCACGCTCCGCGAGGTGCGCGTGAGCAGGGCGACGCCGAGGCGCGTCTCGAGCTGACGAACCGACTGGCTCAGGGCCGAGGTCGAGACGCCGAGGTCCTTCGCCGCCGCGGCGTAGCTACAGCGCCGGGCCACGGCGATGAAGGCGTTGAGGGCGTTGAGCGGAGTGAAGGCCATCGCGGAGTCTTCGTACACCCACCTCCCCGACCGACGGTCAGGGATCGAGTGCCAGTGAGGACGACAGCTCGCGGTGCGCGTCGGCCTGGGCGAGGAGTTCCTTCGCCTTCTGTTCGACGGCGGCCACGGCGTCGGCCCCGGCGACCCAGCGACGCGGGGGCTCGTCCAGACCGGCGAGGTGCACGAGGGCGCGCGCGAGTTTGGCGGGGTCGCCGGACTGGGCGCCGTTCATCGCGTTCCAGGCGGCGACGGTCTGCCGGGTGTGGTCGGCGTAGTCGTCAATCGACGGCTCGGCGTAGACGGTGGAGTCGGCCGAGAGGAGCTCGGTGCGGAAGAAGCCCGGCTCGACCACCATCGTGCGGATGCCGAAGGGGGCGAGCTCGGGGTTGATCGACTCCATGAAGCCCTCGACGCCGAACTTCGCGGCGGCGTAGGCCGAGCAGAAGGCCTGCCCGACGATGCCCGCAGTGGAGGAGATCGTGACGACGAGTCCCGCGCGCTGCCGGCGCATGACGGGCAGCACCGCGCGGGTGACGTTCATCGGGCCGAAGAGGTTGGTCTCGACCTGCTGGCGCACCTGCTCGGGGCTCAGCTCCTCGAAGAAGCCGGCGAAGAAATTCCCGGCGTTGTTGACGACCACGTCGACGCGCCCGAAGCGCTCGACGGTCGCGTCGACGGCCGCGCGGGCGTCGTCGGCGCTGGTGACGTCCAGCTTGACGGCGAGCAGCTTCGCCGGGTCGCCGCCGATCGCGCGGGCGACGCGCGCGGGGTCGCGGCCCGTCGCAACCACCGAGTGACCCGCGGCCAAGGCGGCTCTGGCGATGTCGACGCCCATGCCGCGACCCGCTCCCGTGATGATCCAGACTTTGTTCATGATGTCTCTCCCTTCGACTCCCCGCGAACACCGCAGGGATCGTTGCTGTGATTGATCGACGCACAAAGGGATACGACCCGGTAAAGACGAAGTGTAGACGCCCCGAGGTCAATGGGCTTTGAAGCCCCGCTTCATGATCCGACGTGGCATCCTGCGGGCAGAGCGGGGGCGCGAATCACGGAAGCCCGCAGCTGCACTCCCCATGAACACGGCCCCACTCCCGCAGCTCCAGGTGTTCCTCGCGGTGGCCCGCCTGCGCAGCTTCACCGGCGCGGCGCGGGAGTTCGGCGTCTCCCCCTCGGCGGTGAGTCAGGCGATGCGCCAGCTCGAGGAGCAGCTGCGCGTGGTGCTGCTCACCCGCACCACGCGCAGCGTGTCGCTGACCGACGCGGGCCGGCGGCTCGTCGAGGGCGCGGGCCCGGCGCTGGGACAGGCGCTCGCGGCGCTCGCGGAGGTCTCCGCGCAGCCGGGCGAGGTGGTGGGCCGGGTGCGGCTGTCGGTGCCGCGGATGGCGGTGCCCTTCGTCGTCACGCCGGTGCTCCCGACCTTCCGCAAGCGACACCCGCGAATCGAGGTCGAGATCGCCGTCGAGGACCGCTTCGTGGACATCGTGGCCGAGGGCTACGACGCGGGCGTGCGGCTGAGCGAGTCGATCGAGCGCGACATGGTGCAACTGCGGCTCAGCGACGCGGGCCGCTTCGTGGTGGTGGGCGCGCCCGCCTACCTCGAGCGCCACGGAACCCCGCAGCGCCCCGAGGATCTGCTGCGCCACGAGTGCATCACCTTCCGCGCCCAGAGCACGGGGGCCTTCTACGCCTGGGAGCTGGAGCGGGGCCGCCGGACGTGGCGCGTCCCCGTGCGCGGGGCCGTGGTCTCCAACGACGGACTGTTGAGTGTGACCCTGGCCGAGGAGGGCCTCGGGCTGGCGTACGTCTTCGAGCCATTGATTGAAGAGAAGCTCCGCGCCGGGCGCCTGCAGCGGGTGCTCGAAGCGTACGCGCCCACCGTCCCCGGCTTCTTCCTCTACTATCCCAACGTCGCTCAGCGCTCGGCGCCGCTGCGCCTCTTCATCGAAGTCGCCAAGGAGCTCGTCGCGAAGGCTCAGCGCCTGACCTTGTAGCGCAGCCAGAGCAGGTCACCTTTGGCCCGACTTCCAGGTGAGCTTGCCCGAGGGGTCGAGCGCGACGGCGAAGGACTCCGCGTCGCGCCGCGCGATGAAGTCCGTCCGCGGAATCGCGCGCGCCACCTTCCGCGCCGGAACCTTCGACTTCCCGGCGTAGGGCTCCATCGAGACGCGGCCGATCATCCAGGCGTCCGCCTCGAAGGTCGCGGCCGTGCGCTCGTACTCGGCGAGGACGCCGGCCGGCGGCTTCCACCGCGTCGTGACGATCCGCCCGTCGACGGAAGGAACCATGTGACAGATCACGTAGGGTCGACTCGGCCTCTTCATCGATCTGCTCCTCACGCGGGTCATTCAGGGTCGGTGCCGTCGACTCGCAATGCCGCGGGTGTGTTCAGTCGACCCGCGCGTCGGTGTCGCGCAGAGACACCCGCGTCGTGTTGCGCGCGAGCTGTCCGTTCGCGCCGAGGACGAGAGCGCTGCTCACGGCGAGGTGCCCTCGTTGATGACCCGGAGCGCGTTCAGCGTGCGGGGATATCCGATGAAGGGCAGGAGCTGGGTGATCGCGCCGACCAGCACCCGCCGGTCGTTGCCGACCGCGAGGTTGCCCGCGACGTGTCCCGCGAGCTGCGGTTCGCACCCGCCGAGCGCCGCGAGCATCGCGAAGGTCAGCAGCTCGCGCGTCTTCAGGTCCAGGCCCGTGCGCGTGTAGTAGTCGCCGAAGCAGTTGGCCGACAGGTACTCCTGGATGTGGCGCTGGTCCTTCGGGGACTGCGCGTACATCTGGTCGATCTTCTCGCCGAAGATCTGCTTCTGCGCGGCGAGGCCCTGCTCCAGGCGCGTGTCGGGTTGCGTCGTCGACTGTCCCGCCAGCGGAAGCTCGACGCCCCGGGCCTTCAACACCTCGTTGGTGACGTGGAGGAAGTCGAACACCCGCGCCATGCCCGCGTATGGCACCGCCTGATACACGATCTCCTTCGCCTCGATCGGGGTGACCCCGATGGTGAGCGCCGCGCCGAGCATGACGCGGTATTCGTTCACCGATTGGCAGGCGATGAGGGCCGCCAACTGCACCATCAGGCGCGTACGCGCGTCCAGGGTCTCATCCCGGAGCACCTCACCGAAGGCCCAGTTGTCGAAGAGCTCGATGAGCTCGGGGTCGGTCTCCTTCAAGGTCGACTGGTGGTTGGGGAACAGCGCCTCGTGGTTGCGCCGCGCGACTTCACTGATGGCCATTCGGGGCTCCCTTCTCGATCGCGCCCATTCACCTGCCCGCGCGCGCCGCGAGGTGCGCCGGGTAGCGGTCGCCCTGCACCTCGATGCCGCCGAGGGCCTCCTCGATCTGGCGCAGCTCTTCGGCGCTCAGCGCGACCGCGGCGGCGCCGACGTTCTCCTTCAGGCGATGGAGCCTGGTGGTGCCCGGAATGGGCACGATCCAGGGCTTCTGCGCGAGCAGCCACGCGAGCGCGATCTGGGCCGGGGTCACCTGCTTCGCCGCCGCGATCGCGCCGATCTGGTCGACCAGCGCCTGGTTGGCCTTGCGGGCCGCTTCCGAGAAGCGCGGGACGATGTTGCGGAAGTCGTCCTTGGCGAAGGTGGTCTTGTCGTCGATGGCGCCCGTGAGGAAGCCCTTGCCCAGCGGGCTGAAGGGCACGAAGCCGATGCCCAGCTCCTCCAGCGTCGGGAGGATCTCCCGCTCGGGCTCGCGCCACCACAGCGAATACTCACTTTGCAGCGCCGCGACCGGCTGCACCGCGTGGGCGCGGCGGATGGTCTCGACCCCCGCCTCGGACAGCCCGAAGTGCCGGACCTTCCCCTCGCGAATGAGCTCCTTGACCGTACCCGCGACCTCCTCGATGGGCACGGCCGGGTCGACGCGGTGCTGGTAGAAGAGGTCGATGTGGTCGGTCTTGAGCCGCTGGAGCGAGGCGTCGGCGACCGCGCGGATGCGCTCGGGCCGGCTGTCCATGCCCGCCTTGGAGTCGCCCTCCTTGAAGCCGAACTTGGTGGCAATCACCACCCGCTCGCGGACGGGCGCCAGGGCCTCGCCGACGACCTCTTCATTGGTGAAGGGCCCGTAGGCCTCGGCGGTGTCGAAGAAGGTCACGCCCTCCTCGACGGCGCTGCGAATCAACGAGATCGCCGCCGCCTTCTCCGTGCTGGGGCCGTAGCCGAAGCTGAGCCCCATGCACCCGAGCCCGAGGGCCGAGACTTCGAGATTGCTTCTCCCGAGCTTGCGCGTCTGCATCACTTCTTCTCCGTCAGTCGTTGCGGTGACGGGCCGATCACACGGACGGCGGCGGGCCGGCGAGGTACTGCTCGTCGGTGACGTGCTCCATCCAGTCGACGGCCCTTCCGTCGAGCATCTCCGCGATGGCGACGTGGCTCATGGCGGTGGTGGGCGTGGCGCCGTGCCAGTGCCGCCTGCCCGGCGGGCACCAGATCACGTCGCCCGGGCGAATCTCCACGATGGCTTCGCCTTCGCACTGGGTC
The DNA here is from genome assembly GCA_028287085.1 of Myxococcaceae bacterium. GTDB lineage: Bacteria > Myxococcota_A > Polyangia > Polyangiales > SCUS01. The sequence continues at coordinate 5,041 of JAQBQI010000085.1, read as the reverse complement.
CACCCGAGTCCCGACGTCACGATGAGCGTCTGACCGAGGGGGTGCGTGTGCCAGGCGCTGCGGGCGCCCGGCTCGAAGGTGACGACGGCGCCGCCGGCCCGCCCGGGCGCCTCGGCCTGGAAGGGCGTGTCGATGCGCACCGAGCCCGTGAAGTACGCCGCCGGCCCCTTGCTCGACGGCTTCGATCCATTGCGTTGGACATGCATGACGGTGTGTCTCCTCTGGCGCCGACTCAAAACCTGATCATCACCTTGATCGACTCGCGCTCGTTCATGGCGCGGTAGCCGTCGGGCACGCCGTCGAGGTTCGTGACGCGATCGAACACGCGGCCCGGCTCGATCCGGCCTTCGAGCACGTCGGGCAGCAGCTCGGCGATGTAGGCGCGCACCGGCGCCGGCCCGCCCGCGATGGTGACGTTCTTGTAGAAGGTCGGCTGGGCCGCGGGAATCGCGCTCTCCTGCGGCACGCCGACGCGGCCGACGGCGCCGCCCGCCCGCACGATGTTCACGGCGGTGAGCATCGCCTCGCCGAGGCCGACGCACTCCAGAACGGAGTGCGCCCCGAGGCCGCCCGTGAGCTCGCGCACCCGCTCGACCGCGGCCTCGCCGCGCTCGCCGACGACGTCGGTCGCGCCGAACTCCCGCGCCAGCGCCACGCGGTCGGGGTGGCGGCCCAGGATGATGATCCGCTCGGCGCCGAGGCGTCGCGCCGCGATCACGCCGCAGAGTCCGACCGCGCCGTCGCCGACGACGGCGACGGTCTTGCCGGGCCCGACCTTCGCGGCGAGCGCGGCGTGGTGGCCGGTGCCCATCACGTCGGTGAGCGTGAGCAGCGAGGCCATCAGGGCGTGGTCGGGGCCCACCGGCAGCGCGACGAGCGTCCCGTCCGCTTGCGGGACGCGCACCGCTTCCCCCTGGCCCCCGTCGAGCTTCGTGCCGCCCCACCAGCCGCCGTGGAGACATGAAGTCTGCAATCCCTGCCGGCAGAACTCGCACGTTCCGTCGGACCACGCGAAGGGGGCCACGACCAGGTCGCCCTTCTTCACGGTGCGCACCGCGGAGCCCACGGCCTCGACGAGTCCGATGAACTCGTGACCCATGCGGTTGCCCGCTTCGCTGGGCTTCATGGCGTTGTAGGGCCACAGGTCGCTGCCGCAGATGCAGGCGCGGGTGACGGTGACCAGGGCGTCGGTGGCCTCGACCAGACGGGCATCGGGGACGCTCTCGACGCGAACATCGTGAGCCCCGTACATGACAGTTGCGCGCATGCGGAATCCTCCGGTTGGTGAATGAAGTTCAGTCGGTCGCGGAGCTCATCGCGGGGCGAGCTCGCCGTACCACCAGGCCGCCGTCACGCCCCCGTCCATGAGGAAGTCGCTGCCCGTGATGAAGCCCCCGTCCGGCCCCATGAGCAGCGCGCCGACGCTGCCCACCTCGTCGGGAGTGCCCGCGCGCCCGGCGGCGGACGCCGCGATCATGTGACGGTACCCCTCGCCGCGCGGCCCCGTGAGCTCGTCCCTGGCGAGCGGGGTCACGATGATGCCCGGGCTGATGGTGTTGACCCGCGCTCCGCGCTTGCCCCAGCGCACCGCCTCGGCCATCACGCGCAGGGAGTTGGCCCGCTTCGAGAGCTGATATGCGTGCAGCGAGTCGGTCACCCGATCGGGCTGGAGGAAGGGGAGGCCGAGCAGCTCCTCGACGGGCGTCGTGGCCAGGGCCTTGTTCTGCTCGACGCTGAGGGGAGGGAGGCGGTGCCCGGACTGCGAGGCGATGACGACGCCGGAGCCGCCGCGAGTAATGACCTGACCGAACTGCTCCAGCACGAGCGCAGTGCCGTAGAGGTCGACCTTGAGGATCGTGGCCGGTGAAGCCTGGGTGGGTGAGACCCCGGCCGCGTGGATGAGCCCGGTGACGGCGCCCAGGCCCGTGGCCGTCTCGACGAGCGCGCGCACGGCGTCGCGCGACGAGACGTCGACCGCGGCGACGCTCGTCTCGTAGCCGGCGTTTCCGAGCACCTCGGCCGCGGCCTGGGCGTTCTCGGGGCGCATGTCGGCCAGCAGGACCTGCTTGCCGACGCCCACGCGGCGCGCGATCGCCTGGCCGATCTGACCGGCTCCGATGACGACGATGACATCTCTCATGGCGAGTCCCTTCGTGAGTGATCGCTTCAGCAGGGGAGAAGGCAGGCGTCTAGTGCCGGGCACCCGCCACGCCAGCCCCCGATGGCCGGTTGCTGCGAACTCGCGGCGTGCCGCCGTTCCGCTCCGAAGCGACAGAGAAGGGATAGGCCGATGGGCGTCGGGGCGCCAGATGCACGACGTGCATGGGCCGCGTAGAAAAGCTTCACGATCGTCGGGCCGGTCGGAGTCAGTCGTTCAGCGCGGGCGCTCGACTCACGACAAGGCCGCCCGATTCGAGCAGATCCAGTGGGTTCTCCGCAGGGGATGGTCACCACGACGATCTCTCCCGAACTCGTGCCCGCAGGCGACGAGGAGCTGCACTGAGGCATCCCCCCGTTTTTCATCGAAGGTGCCCGGTGTTTTCGTGGCCCCCTTCCCCGCTGCCGCGCGCCCTACCCCCACCGAGATCGGTGGGGGCAGGGCTCAGGATGCTGACAGGTTCGCGCTCAGGCTGCAGACGTCGGAGCCCTACCCCCACCGATCTCGGTGGGGGTAGGGCGCGCGGCAGCGGGGAAGGGGGCCACGAAAACACCGGGCACCTTCGATGAAAAACGAGGGGATGCCTCAATGCAGCTGCAGGAGAGATCCCGACACTTTCGTGTCGGCTGCGTGGACCGGAATGAAATCGTTCAGGGCTGCGGCGCGCGGCGGGGCGTGCCGTTCACGTCGGCGATGATCTCGAAGGAGCGTCGGCGCTTCTCGGGGTCGAAGATGTCCGAGACGATCATGACCTCGTCGGCCCGCGTGCGTTCGACGAAGGCCGCGAGCCCGGCGCGCACCTTCGCGGGGCCGCCCATCACCGTACACGACAACATCTGGCCCGCCTGCGCGCGTTCCTGCGGGCTCCAATAGGCATCGATGTCGTCGATGGGGGCCTGGAGGAGCCCGCGCGTTCCGCGGAAGATGTCGCAGAAGGACATCTGCTGCGAGGTGGCGAGCCTGCGCGCCTCGTCGTCGGTCTCGGCCGCGATGACGTTGAGGCCGACCAGCACGTGGGGCTGCTTCAACTGGGCCGAGGGCTGGAACTGTTCGTGGTAGAGGCGCAGTGCGCTGTCGAGCGCCTGCGGCGAGAAGTGCGACGCGAAGCCGTAGGGGAGCCCGAGCCGCGCCGCGAGCTGGGCGCCGAAGGTGCTCGATCCGAGGATCCAGAGCGGCACGCGGGTGCCGGCGCCGGGCCACGCCTGCACGCGCTGTCCCTCGCGCACGGGGGCGAGATAGGCCTGCAGTTCGAGGACGTCGTCGGGGAAATGATCGGACGAGGACGGGTCGCGGCGGAGGGCGCGCAGGGTGATCTGGTCGGTGCCGGGGGCGCGGCCGAGGGCGAGGTCGATGCGGCCCGGGAAGAGCGTCTCGAGCGTGCCGAACTGCTCGGCGATGACGTAGGGCGCGTGGTTGGGGAGCATGATGCCGCCCGCGCCGATGCGCAGCGTCGTCGTACCCGCCGCGATGTGCGCAATGACGACCGAGGTCGCCGCCGTGGTCACGCCCGGGAAGTTGTGGTGCTCGGCGACCCAGAGCCGCTCGTAGCCGAGCTTCTCGACGTGCGCCGCGAGCGCCCGCGCCTCGTCGAGCGCGACGCGCGCCGTGGAACCTTGTCGAACCCGACCGAGCTCGAGAACCGAGAGAGCAACCATGAGCGCGTCTTCCTCTCCTTCAGCGAGCCTGCCTCGCCCCGAGCACCTACGAGCCATGATCGTCCCAGTCAAGACGTTCCGGGGGAGGAACATCCGAAACGAGTTGTGACCGACCTTCGCCGACGGTACGGTGGAGCGTGACCCACGACTGTTCCCGAGACCTCGCGTGGCTGCTCCTGCGCAACGGCCAGCGCCTGCAAGCCGCCACCGACCGGGTGGCCCTCGCGCACGGGCTCGCGGGGGGTCTGCGCGACTACGTGGTCCTGGTGCTGCTGCAAGAGGAGCGACCGCGCACCCAGGTCGAGCTCGGTCAGCGCGCGGGGCTCGACAAGACCACGCTGATGGCCGCCCTCGATCGGTTGGAACGCGCAGGACTGGTCGAGCGGCAGCTCGATCCGGGCAACCGGCGCGTGCGCATCCCGACGATCACGCCGGCCGGTAGCACCGTGCGGGAGGCCATCGCCGACGCCCGGCGCGCGGCCGAAGCGGTGCCCGGGATGACGGCGAAGGAGCTGCAGACGCTGCGCAAGCTGCTGGCCCGGCTCGATCGGGCCTGCGAGGCCGCGGGCATGAAGTCCACGGGCTCCTGCGTCTGACCGAACGCGAGCGCGGGATCAGGCCGTCTCATGGGCGGCTACCAGCGCGCCGTCGCGCCTCTACCGGAGGTGGTCCCGGAAGAAGCTGGTCAACCGGTCGAAGGGAATCGGGCCGACGCGGTCGTAGAGGTCCACGTGGCCGGCGCCAGGAACGATGAGCAGCTCCTTGGGCTCGGCGGCGACCCGCTTCGGGGCGTGCGCCGGTCCCTTCCCTTCGCTCGCGTCGAAGAGACCATCCGCCCGTCGACGGTGGGGACCATGCGACAGACCACGTACGGTCGACTTGACCTCTGCATCGCTCTACTCGTCACGAAGGCCTCCCAGGGTCAGAGTCGGGGACGAGCGGCGGGCCTCGGAGCCGACCGCCTCGGCCCGGGCGGGACTTCGAAGACGTGAAGGGCGCGGCCATGCGCCGCTCCGACTACATCGCAAAAATCGGGCGGAATCCGAGGGATGCCCAGGCACGGCCCCCCACCGCTGGACAAGATGGATGGTTAAGCCACCCGTCATAAGTATTTTCCCACCCTCCGGCGCGGCTTGAGAAGCTGCCGCAGTCCCCGCCGTCTCGTCATCCGATTGAGCAAGCGGCGCGCGGTGTCGGCGAAGTCTTCGCGTCGGGTGACCAGCATCTC
>JAQBQI010000082.1 GCA_028287085.1 Myxococcaceae bacterium | reverse complement strand
CGGCGACCGCGGGCGCGGCGGGGGGTGGAGCGGCGGGGAGCTTCGCGGCGTCGGCGGCGCCCGGGCGCAGGCTCGCGACGTCGGTCGACGAGGTCTTCACGTCGGGGAGGTCGAGGCCCTCGGGCTGGGGCTCGACGCGGGCGCCGCCCGCGGGGTGCTCGCCGGACGGCGCCGCCGACGCGGGCTTCTTCGGCGGGTTCGACGAGTGGGACGCGCGCGGCACCACCAGGTCGATGGCCGGGTCGGAGCCGCGGTCGTCGACCACGAGCAGCGGGGCGGCGGCCGGCTCGACGCGGGCCCCGACGGACCGGTCGCTCGGCGCGATGGGCCGCACCGCGGCGGCCTCCTCGCCGCGCGGGCGCACCGTCTCGCGCGAGTGCTGGTCGCTGAGCGGCGCGAGCAGGATGGGCTCGGGGCTCGCGCGCACGACCATCAGCTCGGACGACGACAGCTCCTCGGCCTCGTCGGCGGGCGCCGCCGGGGCGTCGGCCGCGGGGGCGGCGTCGGCCGCGGGGGCGGCGGGGGCGTTGAGGGAAGGGCGGTCGTGGTCGCGGCGGCCCTGGTTGGAGCGCGACGGGGGCGAACCGTTGTCGCTGGGGAAGTGGATGCGGGACCAGACGTCGGAGGCGGGGAAGTTGCGCGCGAGGGCCTGGAGGGCGCGGCGCGAGCGGAACTTGTTCCGAGGGTTCCAGGTGTTGACCCACTCGGCGAAGCGGCGGAGGGCGTCGCGGTCGCGGTGGAGTTCGAGCGCGTTCCACCCGAGGAGGTCGCCGAGGCGCTGCACGAAGGACTCGCGCTGGAAGGCCGCGGGCGTGGTGTGGAGGCTGCCGAAGGACTTCGGGTGACGGAGCCACGCGACGAGGAGTTCGTCGACCATGGCGCTGTCGGTGCTGAGCTCGAGGAGGTTGGCCACGAGCACGGTCATGTGGGCGTGGAGGGCGGGCGTGGGGTCGGCGACCTGGGCGATGGCGAGCACGACGACGCGCACGGTGGCGATCCAGGCGGGCCGCACCTCGGGGTCACGGATGAGGGTGTAGACCGCGTTGAGGGTCTCGACGGCGGTCTCTTCGGACGGGTGTTCGCGGCACCAGGAGAGGGCGTCGAGGGCGATGGCGCGCTCCTGCGCGGGGTCGGGCGGCGTGGCCGGGGCGGCGGGTTCGGCGGTCTCGGCGCCGGTCTCGGAAGCGGCGTCAGCGGCGTCAGCGGCGGGCGCGACCGGCGTCGCATCGGCGGCGATGGATTCGGAGGTCGCGGCGGGCTCGGTCGGGTCGGTCGGATCGGTGGGGTCGATGTGCATGGCGTCCTGTGTTGGGGCGTGCAGGGTGCGGAAGGAGGCCGCGCTTGACAAGCGCCGAAGCGCTGTGGCAACAACATCGTCCCCTGGCGACAGACCAGCGGGACCGCGGGCGTAATTCAGCGGTAGAATGTCAGCTTCCCAAGCTGAACGTCGCCGGTTCGATCCCGGTCGCCCGCTCCGAAACAGCTTGGACTCAAGGGTTTGGTAACACCCGCTGAACGGGCGATGTTCCAGACTTTCGAGTTTCCCACCACCCTACCCGGCTCGGCGCGCGCAACCTCCCGTCCTCACGCGGAAAACCGGCGTGAGATCTCCCACCACCACCGGATTGCGCGTGCGGCACGTACCGAGTGTCAGCCACCGAGCCTGTCCCTCATAGGCTCCGTCGACACTTCGCGTCCGATGGTGGCATCGTCCCCTCCGTGACCGAGGGACAACCACCCATCTCCAGCCGCACCGATGTACCTGCACTGCTTCCGGGGGCTGAGCTGCTCCAGCTCGCGCTCGGGCGGCTGCGCGATGCGCTCGCAGACACGTACCCGACGAGCATGAGTGCCCGCGGGCTCGTACGCGACCTCGGGCTCCCGGAGTGCCGTATCTGCTTCGAGAGAGCGGCGGCCGTGGTCTGCGAGGACATCCTGCGTGCGGCCCGTGCGCGGAATCAGCTTGGAGCGCTGCACGCGTTCCTCCGCGTGAATCACAACGACAACGCACCGCTACTCAACGCGGCCGCCGAAGTCGTGTTAGTGCTCGCAACTACTGACGACGCGGGCGGCATATTGGAGACGGGCACTCTCCTTCCACCGAAGAACCCAGCGCCCTCGCAGTTCTTGGACGCCCGTTATGAGAGGGTGCCCTGGAACCCGAGCGGTCGTTCCGACATGCTTGCCGAGCTTGATGTCTGGGCCGGTAGCGGGAAAGCCTCATCTGCATGGCTCCTGTATGCTGAAGGCGGTATCGGCAAGACCCGGCTCGCCCTCGAGTGGGCCCGGCAGCGGCGACGCGAAGGGTGGTGCGCTGGCTTCCTCCCGAGGCAGCCACCTGAGGGGTGGGCTGAAGACCTTTGCGCGTGGAGTTCCTCGCTCCTTGTTGTCATCGACTACGCCGAGAGCAGGGTTGACCTAAGCCACCCGTCATAAGTATTTTCCCACCCTCCGGCGCGGCTTGAGAAGCTGCCGCAGTCCCCGCCGTCTCGTCATCCGATTGAGCAAGCGGAGCGCGGTGTCGGCGAAGTCTTCGCGTCGGGTGACCAGCATCTCGGAGAAGTAGTCGTCCTTGAGGTGCCGCCAGAGGTTCTCGATGTCGTTGAGCTGCTCCGACGAGTAGGGCGGCAGCCAGAGCGC
>JAQBQI010000835.1 GCA_028287085.1 Myxococcaceae bacterium | reverse complement strand
GACCGCCGCGCGGCCCGCGCCGCCCGCGCGCCTCGAGGGGGCGCTCGCCCCGGCGCCCGACGCCGCGGCCGACGACGGGCAGTGGGTGATGCCCGCGCACGACCACGCCTCGACGCGCTACAGCGGGCTGCGCGAGATCACCGCCGACAACGTGCGCGGCCTGCGCGAGGTGTGGAGCTTCCCGACGGGCATCGCGCGGGGCCACGAGGCCGCGCCGCTCGTCGTCGGCAGCACCCTCTACGTGGTCACGCCCTTCCCCAACCACCTCTACGCCTTCGACCTCGCGCGGCCGGGGCCGTCGGTGAAGTGGGTGTTCCGCCCCGAGCCCGTGCCCGCCGCGCAGGGCGTCGCGTGCTGCGACGTCGTCAACCGCGGCGCCGCCTACGCCGACGGCCGCGTCTTCTTCAACACGCTCGACAACCAGACCCTCGCCGTCGACGCGGCGACCGGCGCCGAGCTCTGGCGGGCGCGCCTCGGCGACGTCAACCGCGGCGAGACCATGACCATGGCGCCGCTCGTGGTGCGCGACCGCGTGCTCGTCGGCAACAGCGGCGGCGAGATGGGCGTGCGCGGCTGGCTCACCGGCCTCGACGCCCGCACGGGCCGCGTCGCGTGGCGCGCCTACAGCACCGGGCCCGACCGCGACGTGCTCATCGGCCCGAACTTCCGGCCGTTCTACCCGCAGAACCGCGGCGCCGACCTCGGCGTCGCCACCTGGCCGCCGGGCCGCTGGGAGATCGGCGGCGGCACCGTCTGGGGCTGGATCTCGTACGACCCCGCCCTCGACCTGATCTTCTACGGCACCGCCAACCCCGCCCCGTGGAACTCCGAGCAGCGCACCGGCGACAACCTCTGGACCGCGGGCCTCTTCGCGCGCCGCCCCGACACCGGCGAGGCCGTCTGGTACTACCAGACCAGCCCCCACGACCTCTTCGACTACGACGCCGTCAACGAGTCGATCCTGGTCGACCTCGACGTGCGCGGGGCGCGCCGCCGGGTGCTGCTCCACCCCGACCGCAACGGCTACGTCTACGTGCTCGACCGCGCCACGGGCGAGGTGCTCTCGGCCACCGCCTTCACGCACGTGAACACCACCACGGGCGTCGACCTGCGCACCGGGCGGCCGACCGAGAACCCCGACAAGCACCCCACCGTCGGCCGCGTCGTGCGCGACATCTGCCCGGCCGCGCCCGGCGCCAAGGACTGGCAGCCCTCGGCCTTCTCGCCCCGCACGGGCCTGCTCTACATCCCCCACCAGAACCTCTGCCAGGACGAGGAGGGACTCGACGTCAACTACATCGCCGGCACGCCGTACGTCGGCGCCAACGTGCGCATCAACGCCGGCCCCGGCGGCCACCGCGGCGTCTTCGGCGCGTGGGACCCGATCGCCGCGCGCTTCGTCTGGACCGTGCGCGAGCGCTTCCCGGTGTGGAGCGGCGCGCTCGCCACCGCCGGCGACGTCGTCTTCTACGGGACCATGGACGGCTGGTTCAAGGCCGTGCACGCGCGCACCGGCGCGGCGCTCTGGCAGTTTCACGCGCCGTCGGGAATCGTCGGGCAGCCCATCACCTACCGCGGCCCCGACGGCCATCAGTACGTCGCCGTACTGTCGGGCGTCGGGGGCTGGTCGGGCGCCATCGTCGCCGCCGGCCTCGACCGCCGCGACCAGAGCGCGGCCCTCGGCTTCGCCCACGCCATGCGCGACCTGCCCGACTACACCCGCGCCGGAGGGGCCCTGCATGTCTTCGCGCTGCCCTGACGCCCGCCCCGCTTTCGCGCTCGCCCTCGCCGCGCTGCTCGCCGGCTGCGGCCGCGCCCACGCCCAGGCCCCGCCCGCCGCCCGGGCGCTGCGCGTGTGCGCCGACCCCAACAACCTCCCCTTCTCCAACGCCCGCGGCGAGGGCTTCGAGAACCGCCTCGCCGACCTGCTCGCCCGCGAACTCCACGCCACCGTGCGCTACACGTGGTGGGCGCAGCACCGGGGCTTCCTCCGCAACACCCTGCGCGCCGGCCTCTGCGACGTCGTGATGGGCGTGCCCGAGGGCCTCGGCCCGGTGCTCACCACCGCGCCCTATTACCGGTCGACGTATGTCTTCGTCTCGCGCCGCGACCGCGCGCTCGGGCTGCGCTCGCTCGACGACCCGCGGCTGCGCACCCTGCGCGTCGGCGCGCAGCTCGTGGGCGACGACGGCGCCAACACCCCGCCCGTGCACGCCCTCGGCGCGCGCGGCATCACCGACAACGTGGTGGGTTTCAGCGCCCTGGGCGACTACGCCCGCGACCCGCCGGGCGGCGCCATCCTCGACGCCGTCGCCGACGGCACGGTCGACGTCGCGCTCGTGTGGGGCCCCCTCGCGGGCTACTACGTCGCGCGCCGCGGGGCGCCCCTCGCGCTCGCGCCCGTCTCGCCCGCGAGCGACGGCCCGCTGCCCTTCACCTTCGCCATCGCCGTCGGCGTGCGCCGCGGCGACGAGGCCCTGCGCGCCGAGCTCGACCGCGCCCTCGCCCGCCGGCGCCGCGAGGTCGCCGCCCTGCTCGCGCAGTACGGGGT
>JAQBQI010000832.1 GCA_028287085.1 Myxococcaceae bacterium | reverse complement strand
GCAGGCGCGCGGCGGGCTTGCGCAGCGCGAGCGCCCCGACGGCCCCGAGCGCGACGAGCCCGACCGCGACCAGGGCCGTGCGCGTCTGCAGGCGCGGCGTCGCCGGGGGCGGCGGGGCCGAGACGATGGCCGAGGTGTGGGGCGACGAGCTCGTGGTGGGCGTGACGACGGCGGGGCCCGCGGGGTGGGTGCCGGGGCCGGAGACGAAGGAGTGCGGGCCGGCGGAGGGGGCGAGCGCGTCGAGGTCGGCGAGCAGCTCGCGCGCGTTGGCGTAGCGGTCGGCGGGGCGCTTGGCCATGCACCGGGCGATGACGCGCTCGACCTCGGGCGTGACGGCGGGGTTGAGCGTCGAGGGGGGCGCGGGCTCGTCGCGGCAGAGGGCGATGATGACGTCCATCGCCGAGTCGCCGCGGAAGGGGCGCGCGCCGGTGAGCATCTCGTAGAGCACCACGCCCAGCGAGAAGAGGTCGGTGCGCGCGTCGGTGGCCTTCCCCGCGGCCTGCTCGGGGGACATGTAGCCCGGCGTGCCCATGATCTGGCCGGGCATGGTCATCGCGGCGGCGGTGACGTCCTGGTCGGCGCCCACCTCGGCCGGCTCGTCGAGGCGCGCGAGCCCGAAGTCGAGGATCTTCACCTCGCCCTCGTCGGTGAGCATCACGTTGTCGGGCTTGAGGTCGCGGTGCACCACCGAGCGCTCGTGGGCCTTGGCGAGGCCGCGCGCGACGTCGCGGGTGATGCGCAGCGCGAGGGCGAGCGGCAGCGGCGTGCCCGCGATGCGGCTCGCCAGGCTCGAGCCCTCGACGAGCTCCATCGCGATGAAGACCCGGCCCTCGCTCTCGCCCACCTCGTACACGGTGGCGATGCACGCGTGGGTGACGGCCGCGGCGGCGCGGGCCTCGCGCTCGAAGCGCCGCCGCCGGTCGGCGTCGGCCGCGAAGCCCGGCGGCAGCACCTTGAGCGCGACGGTGCGCCGCAGCTTCTCGTCGAGCGCCCGGTACACCACGCCCATGCCGCCGTGGCCGAGCGGCGCCTCGATGAGGTACGTGCCGAAGTGCTGGCCGATCAACTCGTCGCTCATGCGCCCGCCGACACTAGCATCGCACCGGCGCCGTCAGACCGTCGGGCGGGAATCGAACACGCGCGTGTAAGACCGCGCCGCCGGGGCCGTTGTTCACGCACCTGAAGGAGGTTCGTCGATGCGCGGTGCATGGGTCGTCGGGGTGTTTCTCGGGGTGTCGTCGGTGGCGTCGCTGGCGTGGGGCCATCAGCCCCCGCCGCGCGGCGAGACGCTGCTGTTGATGGTCGAACCGGCCGTCCTGCGTACCCCGCAGGAGCAGACCCACTTCACCCTCGCGGCGACTTTCGGTGCGCTCGATCAGGGCACCACCGGGACGGTCGCGGGCTACGGCTACGACCACGGCACCGCGATGTCGCTCGGGGTCAACGCGCGGCTGGTGTTCCCGCTGCAGGGCTGCCGGTGCATGACCCACGGCGTCGACGCGAGCGTGCTCTGGAGCGACGGCACCACCCTCGGCGCGGGCGGCGAATCGGCCTGGACCCGCGGCCTCGTCGACCTCGGCTACGCCTTCCGGGTCGAGCTCCCGTGCCTGCGCAGCGGCACGCGCCGCTGGTGGGTGACGGGCACCCTCGGCTGGTCGGGCCAGCTCGCCGACGCGGGCCTCGGCGACGTCGCGGCGACCGAGACCGCCGGGCTCAACGAGCGCACGACCGCGAGCCAGCGCTACGACCACCTCGCCATGGGCTGGCACCTCGGGGCCTCCATGGAGGTCGTCTTCGACAAGGGGCTCGTGGGCTTCGGCGTCGACCTGCGCGACCTCCGCGGGCTCGACACCGACCAGGCGCGCACCTTCCTGCTGGGCGCCAACCTCCGCGTGGGCGTCGACCTCGGGCTGTAGCCGCGTACCCTCCGGCGCGATGACGACCCTCCGCGCCGCCCGCCCCGACGAGCACGCCACCTTCGCCCGCCTCTTCCCCCTGCTCGGCACCACCGACCCGGTCCCGTCGCTCGAGCGCTGGGCGCAGGACGTCAGCGCCCACACCCTCTTCGCCGAGCGCGACGGCGCCGTCGTGGGCTACCTCTACGGCCAGCCCCTCTCGGCGGTGGGCTACGTGCGCCACCTCGTCGTCGCCCCGGCGGCCCGCGGCGCCGGCCTCGGGCGCGCGCTCATGCTCGCCGCGGCCGACGGGTTCCGCGCCCGCGGCTGCGAGCGCTGGTGCCTCAACGTGCGCACCGACAACGCCGCCGCGCTCGGCCTCTACCGCGCGCTGGGCATGGCCGAGGCCTACCGCTCCACCGCGCTCACCGTCGCCTGGGGCGCCCTCGCCGCGCTGCCGCCGTCGCCGCCCGCCCTCGTCGCGGCGGTGATCACGTCGGCCGACGACGCCGCGGTCGAGCGCCGCTTCGACCTCCCGGAGGGGCAGCTCGCCTTCGCCCGCGCCCAGCCCGGCCGCGCCCTCGTCGGCCTGCGCGACGGCGACGGGTGGACCGCCGCGGCGTGCTTCGACCCGGCCTTCCCCGGGGCCTTCCCCTTCCGCGTGTCCTCGCCCGCGGCGGTGCGCGCGCTGCTCGAGGCGCTGCGGCCCTACGCGCGCCCCGGCGGCGCGGTCGTGCGCTGCGTGATCGACGACGGCGACGCCGTGGTCGACGCGTTCGCGGCGGCGGGCGCCACCGTCGAGATGCGCATGCTGCACCTCGAGGGCGAGCTTCCGGCCGCCGCTACGCCGCCGGGCGGGGCTTCGGCGCGCCCAGCTTGAACAGCTTGGCGAGCTCGATGGCGGGCACCGGCAGCAGCGAGAGGCCGAGCGTCACGGCGACCTCGGTGAGGGTCCACTGGTGGTCGGTGCGAAACACGGGCTGCAGGCCCGGCACCGCGAGGGCCATCAGGTGGATCGCCCCCGACACCAGCACCGCCAGCACCAGCAGGGGGTTGGAGAAGACCCCGAGGCGGAAGATCGACGCCGTGCGCGAGCGGCAGTTGAAGGCGTGCGCGAGCGGCGAGAGCGCCAGCAGCGTGAAGACCATCGAGAGCTTCGAGCGCTCGATCTCGTGCGGCGTGTGCCCCGACCAGATCGGCAGCACGTAGATGACCATCGCCGCGGCGGCCATCAGCACGCCCACCAGCATGATGCCCACCCAGTCGGTGCGGCCCATGATCGGCGCGTCGGGCGCGCGCGGCGGCTCCTGCATCTGGCCCGACTCCGGCGGGTCGACCCCCAGCGCCAGCGCGGGCAGGCCGTTGGTCACCAGGTTGATCCAGAGGATCTGCAGCGCCGTGAGCGGCGGCACCTGCTGCGGCGAGAAGAAGCTCGCCACGAAGACCGCGATGCACAGCCCCGCGTTGCTGCTCAGCAGGAAGAAGATCGACTTCTGGATGTTGCGGTAGATCGCCCGGCCCTCGCGCACGGCCTCGACGATCGTCGCGAAGTTGTCGTCCTGCAGCACCATGTCGGCGGCCTCGCGGGCCACGTCGGTGCCGCCGCGCCCCATCGCCACGCCGATGGCCGCCTGCTTGATCGCGGGCGCGTCGTTGACCCCGTCGCCGGTCATCGCCACCACGTCGTGCCGCGCCTGCAGCAGCTTCACGATGCGCAGCTTGTGCTCCGGGTCGACCCGCGCGAACACCCGCACCCGCGGCAGCACCTCGTTGAGCGCGGCGTCGTCCATCGCGCGCAGGTCGTCGCCGGTGAGGGCCTTGGCGTCGTCGCGCCAGAGCCCGAGCTCCTTCGCGATCGCGACGGCCGTGATCGGGTGGTCGCCGGTGATCATCACCACGCGGATGCCCGCCACGCGCGCCGACTCGACCGCCGCCCGCACCTCGGCGCGCGGCGGGTCGATCATCCCGACCATGCCCAGGTAGGTGAACCCGCGCTCGGCCTCGTCGCGGTCGACCGCCCCGTCGGCCATGTGGCGCTCGGCCATGGCGAGCACGCGCAGCGCCTTCGACGACATCTCCTCGGCCAGCGCGAGGATGGTCGCGCGCCGCACCCCGTCGAGGGCCACCACGCCGTCGGCGGTGAGGCAGTGCGTACAGAGCGGCAGCAGCACGTCGATGGCGCCCTTGCTGCGGGCGACGAGGGCGTCGCGGCCGGCGACGCGCTCGCGGGTCACGACGGTCATGCGCTTGCGGGCGCTGTTGAAGGGGATGGTGAGCAGCTCTTCGCGGCCCTTCATCGACGCGTCGCGGTGCAGGTCGGCCTTCTCGCCGAGCACCAGCAGCGCCCCCTCGGTGGGGTCGCCCGTGAGCTGCGGTTCGGCCCCCGGGCGGCGCAGCAGCGAGGCGGTGTTGGCGATGACCGCCGCGAGCACGGCCTGCCGCGCGGCGTCGGGCAGCGCCGTGACCTTCACGCCGCCGAGGCGAAACTCGCCCGCCATCGCGACGCCCTCGCCGGTGACGTCGAGCGCGTGGCCGTCGACGACGAGGGCGCGCACGGTCATCTCGTTGCGGGTGAGGGTGCCGGTCTTGTCGGTGCAGATGACGGTGGCGCAGCCGAGGGTCTCGACCGCGGCGAGCTTGCGCACGACCGCGCCGCGCTGGGCCATGCGCTGCATGCCGAGCGCGAGGGTGATCGAGGTGATGGCGGGCAGGCCCTCGGGGATGACCGCGACGGCCACGCTGACGGCGGTGAGCAGCAGCACGTGCCACGCGACGTGGCCCTTCACGAAGCCGATGACGAAGAGCAGCGCGCTCAGCGCGAGGGTCACCCAGAGGATCTGCGCGGAGAACTGGTCGAGCCGCTCTTCGAGGGGCGACTGCTGCTTGACGACGTCGGCGAGCATGGTGCCGACGCGGCCCACCTGGGTGTCGCGGCCGGTGGCGACGACGACGCCGCGCGCCTCGCCGTGCACGACGGTGGTGCCCGAGAAGGCCATGGTGACCTGGTCGCCGACGCCCGCGTCGGCGACGACGACGGCGTCGACGAGCTTCTCCACCGGGGTGCTCTCGCCGGTGAGCTCGCCCTCGACGGTCTGCAGCTCGGTCGCGTAGACGAGCCGCAGGTCGGCCGGCACCTTGTCGCCCGCCTCGAGCAGCACGAGGTCGCCGGGCACGAGCTGCCTGGCGTCGGCGTGCACGATCTCCCCGCTGCGCCGCACTTTACAGCGCGCGGCGGAGAGCTTCATGAGGGCGTCGAGGGCCTTCTCGGCCTTGCGCTCCTGGTAGAAGCCGATGAACGCGTTGACGATGACGATGGTGAGGATGGCGATGGCGTCGCTGAAGCGCGCGATGCCGCGGGGGGCGCCGGGCTCGTGGCCCATCGTGGCGACCCCGACGGCGATGCCCGCGGCCACCAGCAGCGTGCCGACGAAGGGGTTGAGAAACTGACCGAGGATCTGCATCACCACCGAGGGCTTCGGCGGCGGCGGGAGGGCGTTGGGGCCGTACTTCTCCCGCAGGCGCTTGACCTCCTCGGTGGAGAGCCCGCGGTCGAGGTCGGTGCCTCGTTCGCGCGCGACGTCCGCGACGGACATCGCGTGCCATGAAAATTCGGGGGCGGGCATTCGGGCGCGCACCATAGCGGAACGCCCCCTGCGGGCAACCGTTCGACAATTTCCGCGAAGGGCCGCGCGGGCCGGCGCTCTCGCGCCCCCCCCGCGCCGGCTACGACCCCCCGAAGAGCCGCGCGATGGTCGCCGGGTCGATCGTCGCGCGCACCCGCACCCGGTCGTCGTCGGGCCGCGCCGTGAGGTCGGGCAGCGCCGCGACCGTCGCCCGCAGCGCGGCCGCCACCGCCACCGCCGACGCCGCGTCGTCGCAGCGCACCGTGGCCTCG
>JAQBQI010000794.1 GCA_028287085.1 Myxococcaceae bacterium | reverse complement strand
AGAAGAACTGGAGATGAGCGCATGAGCAACCTGTGGAATCTCTCGCACGTGCAGGCGAAGCGCGACGTGCTGATCGCGGGCGAGACCATTCCGGCGATGTTCTGGAACGCAGCGGCGCAGCGCGGCCCCCAGGTCTGGATGCGGCAGAAGCAGCTGGGCATCTGGCGCAGCTGGAGCTGGGAGCAGACGGCCCAGGCGGTGCGCGAGATCGGCCACGGCCTCTTGCATCTCGGATTTGCGCCGGGCGACACCGCCTCCATCCTCTCGAACACGCTGGTCGAATGGGTGCTGGCCGACCTGGCCGTGCTGTGCGCAGGCGGTGTCTCGAACGGCATCTACCCGACCGACGCCGCCTCGCAGGTGCTCTATCTCTGCGAGGACTCGTCGACCAGCGTGCTCTTCGTCGAAGACGACGAGCAGCTCGACAAGGCGCTCGAGGTGCGCGCCGGCTTGCCGCGCCTCAAGACCATCGTGGTGTTCGACATGAAAGGGCTGCGCGCGCTGGACGACCCCGGCATCATCAGCCTGGCGCAGCTGCGCGAGCTGGGGCGTGCGCACCTGGCCGGCCATGCCGATGCGCTGGCCCAGCGCTCGGCGCAATGCCAGCCGCAGGACCTGGCCATCCTGGTCTACACCTCGGGCACCACGGGCAAGCCCAAGGGCGCCGTGCGGCGCTTCGGCGTCGGCCAGGTGCTCGGCTTCGCGGCCTTCATGGAGCGCGTCGCCCTCAAGCGCAGCGACCGCCACCTCTGCGTGTGCCCGCTCTACCACTCGACGGGGCTCGGCTTCGCGGCGATGTCGCTCATGGTCGGCGGCGCGGTGGTGATCGAGCCGGAGTTCGAGCCGATGCGCTTCCTGCGGGCGATCGAGCGCGAGCGCGTCACCACGACGGCGCTGGTGCCGACGATGCTGCACCGGCTGATGGCGCTCGACCCGGCGGTGATCCGCGGGCACGCGACGCGCTCGCTGCGGGTGATGATGTGCGGCGGGGCGCAGCTGCCGGCGCCGCTCGCGGCCCGCACGCTCGGGGCCTTCGGCGACGTGCTCTACAACTTCTACGGCGCGACCGAGACGGGCCTCGTCACCGTGGCCACGCCCGACGACCTGCGCGCGCTCCCGGGCACCATCGGCCGCGCGCTGCACGGCGTGTCGGTGCGCCTGCTCGACGACGCGGGGGCCGCGGTCGCGACCGGCGAGGTCGGGGAGCTCTACGCCCGCAGCTCGATGCTGGTCGAGGGCTACCACGGCGACGAGGCGGCCACGCGCTCGTCGCTGCGCGACGGGCACTTCAGCGTCGGGGACCTCGCCACGGTCGACGCCGACGGGCGCTACATGATCGTCGGGCGGCGCCGCGACATGGTCATCACGGGCGGGGTCAACGTGTACCCCGCGGAGGTCGAGGCGATCCTCGACGCGCACCCGGCCGTGGCGCAGTCGGCGGTGATCGGCGTCGCCGACGACGAGTGGGGCGAGCGGCTGCGGGCCTTCGTGGTGCTGCGCGAGCCCGACGCGGTCGAGGCGCGCGCGCGGGCCCAGGAGCTCAAGCAGTGGTGCCGGGCGCGGGCCTCGGGGGCGAAGGTTCCGCGGGAGTGGGCCTTCGTCGGGGGCCTGCCGTCGAACCCGACGGGCAAGGTGCTCAAGCGCGAGCTCGCCGACTGGACCGGCGACGTCGTCGCCGTCTGAGCCGCCGCTCAGACCTCGATCTTCGCGACGCGCGCCGCGTGGCGCCCGCCCTCGAAGGCCGTCTCCGCGAAGGCCAGGAGCGCCCCCTCGGCCACGCCCCGGCCGACGACCCGCGCGCCGAGCGCGATCACGTTGGCGTCGTTGTGCTCGCGCGCCGCCCGCGCGGTGAACTCGTCGTGGCAGAGCGCCGCCCGCACGCCCGCGTGGCGGTTGGCGGCGATCGAGATGCCGATGCCCGAGCCGCACACGAGCACCCCGCGGTCGGCCTCGCCCGCGACGATGGCGGCCGCCAGCAGGTGGCCCCACTGCGGGTAGTCGGTCGACGCCGTGTCGTGCGTGCCGAGGTCGCGCACGGCCTCGCCCCGCGCCACCAGCCAGGCCTCCAGGTGCTCCTTGAGCTCGTAGCCCGCGTGGTCGCTCGCCAGTACCCAGCGCATCCCCGTCACTCCTTAGCCCGCGCGGCGGAAGAGCAGCGCGACGTTGGTTCCACCGAAGCCGAAGGCGTTGGAGAGGGCCACGCCGATGGGCGCGCGCCGGGCCTCCGCCCGCACGAGGTCGAAGGTCACCGCCGGGTCGAGCTCGTCGGCGTTGAGCGTCGGCGGTGCCACCCCCTCGGCGATCGCCAGCGCCGTGAACACCGCCTCGATGCCGCCGGCCGCGCCCAGCAGGTGCCCGGTGGCGGCCTTGGTGGCGCTCACCAGCACCCGCGCCGCGTGCGCGCCGAAGACCGCCGCGACGGCCTCGGCCTCGGCGCGGTCGCCGAGCGGCGTGCCCGTCGCGTGGGCGTTGAGGTGGTCGACCGCCTCGGGCGCGAGGCCCGCGTCGTCGAGGCAGAGGCGCATCGCGCGCGCCGCGCCCTCGCCGCCCTCGGCGGGGTGCGTCAGGTGGTGCGCGTCGTCGGTCGCGCCGTAGCCCGCGAGCTCGGCGTAGATCTTCGCGCCGCGCGCGACGGCGAGGTCCATCGCCTCGAGCACCAGCACCCCGGCGCCCTCGCCCATGACGAAGCCGTCGCGCGCGGCGTCCCAGGGGCGCACCGCCCGCGTCGGGTCGTCGTTGCGCGTGGACATCGCCATCATCGCGTCGAAGCCCGCGAGCCCGAGCGGCGTCACCGTCGCCTCGGCGCCCCCGGCCAGCATCACGTCGGCCTCGCCGCGCTGCACCCGGCGCATCGCCTCGCCGAGGCTGTGCGCGCCCGACGCGCACGCGCTGGTGGTGCAGTAGTTCACGCCCCGCAGGCCGAAGCGCATCGCCAGCTGGCCGGGCGCCATGTTGGCGATGACCTGCGGCACGAAGTACGGCGTCACCTTGCCCGGGCCGCGCGTGCGCAGCGTCTCCAGCGTGCGCTCGATCGACGCGAGCCCCCCCATGCCCGAGCCGAGGATCACCCCCGCCCGCGTCGACGCGTCGCCCTCGAGGCGCTCGGGCAGGCCCGCGTCGCGCCAGGCCTCGCCCGCGGCCACCCACGCGAAGTGGGCGAAGCGGTCCATCTCGCGGGCCTTGCGCTTGCCGAGGAGGGCGTCGGCGTCGAAGCCGGACACCTCCGCGGCGATCTGGCAGCGGTAGGCCGACGCGTCGAAGGTGGCGATGCGCGCCACGCCCGAGCGCCCCGCGCAGAGGGCGGACCACGTCTCCGCGACGCCCACGCCGAGGGGCGTGACGAGGCCGATCCCGGTGATGGCGACGCGGCGCATCGCGCGCGCTCAGGCCTTCGCGGGCACCCGCGAGACGATGTAGTCGATCGCGTCTTGCACGAGGCGGATCTTGTCGGTCGCCTCGTCGGGGATCTCGACCCCGAACTCCTCCTCGAGCGCGAGCACGAGCTCGACGATCGCGAGCGAGTCGGCCTGGAGGTCGTTGGTGAACGAAGCCTCGGGGCGCACCTGCTCGAGGGGCACGTCGAGGTTGTTGGCGATCAGCGCCCGAACCCGCTCTGAAACGTCGCTACCCGTCATCTGCATCGCCTCTTTCAATTCCACGGACCCTGAAACCGGGTCACATCCTCAGCCCGCCGTTGACGCTCAACACCTGGCCGGTCACCCACGCGGCCTCGGCGGAGGCCAGATAGACCACCGCCGCGGCGACGTCCTCGGGCCGGCCGAGCCGCCCCGCCGGGGTCAGCTCGATCATCTTCCGCCGCGCCTCGTCGCCGAGGCCCGCGGTCATGTCGGTCTCCACGAAGCCCGGCGACACCACGTTCGCCGTGACGCCGCGGGAGCCGTACTCCCGCGCGATCGAGCGCATCATGCCCACGAGCGCCGACTTGCTCGCAGCGTACATCGCCTGCCCCGCGTTGCCCATCTCCCCGCTCACCGACGAGAGCGCGATGATGCGCCCGTAGCGCGCCTTCATCATCGGGCGCACCGCCGCCTTCGCCAGGAAGAGCGTGCCCTTCACGTTGGTGGCGAGCATGCGGTCGAAGTCCTCCTCCTGCGCGCGCAGCAGCAGCGAGTCGACGTTGACGCCGGCGTTGGCCACCGCGACGGCGATCGACCCTTTGCGCTGCACGAGGCCCTCGACCGCCGCCGCCACCGCCGCCCCGTCGCTCACGTCGAAGGGCAGGAGCTCCCCGTCGCCCCCGGCCGCGCGTATCGCCGAGAGGGTCTCCCCCGCGGCGTCGGCGTTGCTGGCGTAGTTGATCGCGACCCAGGCGCCGCGCGACGCGAGCGCCAGCGCCGTCGCCCGGCCGATGCCGCGCGAGGCGCCGGTGACGAGCGCCACGCGACCGGTCAGATCGAACATCGGGGTCTGGGGCTCCGGCGGGTGAGCCGAGGTGGCGGGGGCCATCGTCGGTCGACGGGAGTAAAGGGTGGGTTCAGCCTTCGGTCGGGGTCGGCGCCGGGGCGGGCTTCGCGACGACCGACTGGCCGTTGTAGAAACCGCAGGCCGGGCACACGCGGTGGGGGCGCTGGACCTCACCGCAGTTCGAGCAACGGGTCAGCGCGGGGGCCGCGACCTTGTCATGATTCGCCCGACGCATCTTGCGCGCGGTGCGCGAGGTTCTCCGCTTGGGAACTGCCACGGTTCACTACTCCTTCTTGATAAAGCGCGCGAGCGGCGCCAGCCTGGGATCGATTGCAACACGCGCCGACGGCGGGGCCGCCGGCATCTCGAGCTTCACCGGGCAGACCTCGTGACGAGGGTGCAGCGGCGCTTCCAACAGGATCGCCTCGCGCAGCCAGTGCGCGAGGTCGATGCGGTCATCGGTGTACACGTCGACGTCGAGCTCGTCGCGGGAGAGCTCGACCTCCTCGTGGGTGGGCTTCGCCTTCGCCCCGGCCGCCGGCTCGAGGTGCAGCACCAGGTCGGCGCCGAGCCCGAGGGTCACGCGCTCGAGGCACGCCACGCAGTCGGTCTGCGCCGTCACCTCGAAGCGGCCGCTCAGGAAGACGTTGCGCTTGTCCTTGTCGAGCCGGATCGAGGCGCTGCCGGGCACGCCCGGCACGGTCGCCAGCGAGGTCTCGGCGAAGACCTCGGAGACCCACGCCTCGTCGAGCACGAGCTCCTGCTGGAGCCCCTCGTCGGGGATGCGGTCGAAGAGGATGACGGGAGGTGCCATGGGGTGGGTATGTCTCGACCCACCAGAAGGGGGGGGAGTCAGGGCGCGCGAACCTAGAGAATGACCCTCGGGTGTGTCAAGCGACGCCGGACGAGTAAGTTCGATGGCGAGAGCGAGCGCGAAGAAGCACGGACGAATGCCCGCTGGCGCGGCGGCGCCGGGGCGCGGAGGATGACGCCATGCCGAGACTGCTGGGATATTTCGCGAGCCAGATCGACCGCGTGCGCTGCGTGCTGACCGCCGAGGAGGGCGCGCGGCTCGAGCCCGACGCGCGCGAGGGCTTCGGCATCGGCAGCCACCAGGGCAGCGAGGTGCTGCTGCGCCGCTCGCCCACCGGCACGCCGCAGCCCCTCGACCTCATCACCGTCGCGGGCGACCTGCGCACGGGCTCCTTCCTCGCCCACGTGCGCCGGGCGCGCGTGGGCGGCCGCACGCCCGACAACACCCAGCCCTTCCGGCTGCGCCAGTGGCTCTTCGCCGCCCTCGGCACGCTGCCCCTGCGCGACGACGGCAAGGCGCGCCTGCTCGCCGAGATGCCCGGCTTCCTCGCCAACAGCCTGCGCGGCGAGACCGACAGCGAGCTGCTCTTCCACCACCTGCTGGGCGCGATCTTCCGCGCGGGGCTGCTCGACGACCCCAACCCCGACCGCACCGCGCTGCGCGACGCCATCACCGCGAGCCTGCGCGCGCTCGACGCCATCCTCGGCGAGACCGCGCCGCTCGCGCTGCTGCTCAGCGACGGCCAGGGGGCCGTCGGCTACGCCCGCGGGATGCCCATGCGCTGGGTGCGCCGCCACGGCATCGCCCGCTGCGCGGTGTGCAGCCGGCGCGACCTGCCCGTCGACCACGAGACGCTCCGCTACGTGCTGGTGACCGACGGCGAGCCCGAGGGCGGCGCGTGGCGCCCGTGGGGCGCCGAGGAGGGGGGCGGCATGATCGTCGTCGACCGCAACCTCGAGGTGCGCGAGGCGCGGTGGTCCGACCTGCCCTGAACGGGCTTTTACTAGGACCGGTAAGCGCCCTCGCGGTGGCCGCCGCCTGCGCGGCCGCGGGGCTCCCGCCGGCAGTGCCGCGGGTGGCCGCCGACCTCGCGCCGGCGACCCGCTCGACCGGGACCACGGAGGTCGCGGTCGTCGGCG
>JAQBQI010000790.1 GCA_028287085.1 Myxococcaceae bacterium | reverse complement strand
GCTGACGGCGCTGCTCTACGACTGGATGTGCATCGACGCGGGCGCGCGGGTGCGCCCCGACCTGGCGACCGACCCCGACGACATCGCGCACATGGTGGCGCTGCGCGACCGCGCGCGGGCGCTGGCGGAGTCGGCGCGGCTGGCGGGCGACGAGGCGGTGGCGGGCGTGGCGGCCGACGTCGCGGCGCACGTGCACTGGAGCTGGGGCTTCTTCCGCGTGGGGGAGTAGTACCCCGTCGCGGGGGACTTGACGTGTTCGGGTGGGGCCACGCCGCATCTCACACCGGGCCCCGCGAGATGAACCGCAAGGGCGCAAGGGTCGCAAGGAACGGAAGGGAGGGACGGGACGTCAAGGATTCGAGTCCTTCACTTCTCGTCCCATCCCTCCCTTCCCCTTCCGTCCCTTGCGCCCTTGCGGTTTTCTCCCGCGGCGCTCGCCGGACCAACCGTCGGTGCGAGGCGGGCTTTCGACCCGTCACATCCCCTGTGGCGAGGTACCAGCGCGTCAGCGCACGACGGCGAGGGCGGCCTCGCCGAGCAGGCGCTTCACCATGGTGCGCTTGCCCTTGTCGTCGAGGTCGTCGCCGAGGTCGGCGAGGCGAAAGCCCCCTTCGCGGGTGACCGCGTCGCGGAGCATCGGGGCGACGGCGCCGGGCCAGCGCGTGCTGCGGCCGTTGACGGTGAGCACGACCGCGTCGCCGTCGGCGGCGACCTCGACGCTCGCGCCCGGGCGCCGCGCGAAGACCGTCTCCGCGCTGATCGGGGCGACGGCGTCGGAGAGGAGCCCCGCGAGGTGCTCCTTGTGTTCGCGCTCGAACTGCCCGCGCATGCGGTCGCGCACGAGGTCCCATTGCAGGCCGTCGAGGGCGCGGTCGACCCGGGCGCGCATGGCGTCGCGCAGGGCGTCGGGGTCGGCGCCGGGGGCGAGCGCGCCGAGCGGCAGCCCGGTGCGCAGCTCGGGGTCGGCGATGGCCCGGGCGGCGAGGGCCTCGAGCAGCACCTCCGACCAGCGGAACGCGTGCAGCCCGACGGTGACGTGCATCGAGGGGCCGCCGTCGACGGCGTCGGCGTCGTGCATGAGCCCGCGCGGGATGTAGAGCGCGTCGCCGGGCTCGAGGCGCAGGTCGGCGGTGCGCTCGCCGGGCTTCGTCGCGGCGGGGTCGAAGCGCTCGCCGCGCATGGGCAGGCCCTTCGGGCTGTCGTAGAGGCGCCACTGCTTCTGCCCGACGAGCTGCACGAGCACGACGTCGTGGCTGTCGAAGTGGCAGGCGAAGCCCTGGGCCCCGCCCGGGGTGAGGTAGAGGTTGGCCTGGGCGTGGACGCCGAGCTCGGCCTCGAGGCGCGACAGCGTGGCGCGCACCCCCGGGACGAGCTGGTCGAGGTTGTTGACGATGATGGTGGCGCCAGCGGCGTAGAGCTTGGCGACCGCGACCGGGTCGACGAGCCCCTGCTCGTCGCTGTAGTCGTCGGCCTCGACCGGGTCGCGCGCGTTGACGAGGGTGACGTCGGGGTGCCGGTTGGCGCGCCCGGTGAGCAGCGCGTCGACGGCGTCGAGGGAGACGAGACCGGCCCGCGGCGCGCGCGGGTCGCCCTTCACGTGGAGGGGTTCGCGCTCCCAGTGGTGGTCGAGGAAGTGCTGGAGGGGGTGCGGGGCGAGCAGGCTCGCCAGGGTGGGGAAGCGCTCGCTCATGCGGGGTGCGTCGGTCGGGGCGGGGAGCTTCAGCTGCAGTGACGGCCGCGGTTGACGCCGTCGGCGTAGCGGCCGGTGTCGGAGTCGGTGCAGCCGCGCCGGGTGCGCACGACGCGCCCGACGCGCCCGCCGCCGCGGCCGCAGTTGGACTCGTCGCCCGAGTCGGAGTCGGTGACGCCGGTGTGGCCGCGGTTGACGCCGTCGGCGTACTGGCCGCCGTCGGAGTCGGTGCGGCCGGTGCGGCGCCGGCAGGCCTCGGCGTCTTCGGGCTTGAGCACGACCACGCCTATGGCCGCGCCGAGGAGGGCGCCGATGGAGGCGAGCGCCGAGCGCCGGTTCGCCGACGGCACCTCGGTGATGTCATCGGGGTCGAGCGTGATGGGCTTCTTCTCGGACGGGTCATGGTCGGCCACGGTGCAGCCTCCTTCGAAAAGGGTGGTGGGTCTGATCCCTCGAGGAGAAGTTTCACACCCCGCGCGCAGACCTTGTCAACGAGCATTCCGGCGCCGCGCGCGAAAGCTGACCGAGCCAGGAAAGTGCCGCCGGGGCATTGAATAAAGTCGTCGTTACGGCGCGCCCGCCGCGATCCAGTCGCGCACGAGGGCAATGAGCTCGTCGGGCAGCGGATCGGCGGCCTGGGGCATGCGCGAGCCGCAGGGCGGAGCGTCTTCGGTGATCTTGAGATAGAGCAGGCTGTGCTCGGGGTCGCCGGGCACGACGCGCACGAGCCCCTGCCCGCTGCACGAGACGCCCATCGCGGCGACGTCGCGCAGGCCGGTGCGGGGGAAGTCCTCGTCGAGCCGCATGCGCCCGGTGGGCTCGGCGCTCGCGTGGCAGCTGGCGATCGCGCAGTGCGGGCGGAACACCCGCGCCATCACGTCATCGAGGGTGACGACCGCGGCGCCGTCGGGCCGCGCCACGTCGGGGCGCGCCGCGTCGGGGGCGTCGCGGCCCAGGTCATTGCCGACATCATTGCCGACATCATTGCCGACATCGAAGCCCGCGTTGCGGCCGAGGTCGTGGCCGGCGTCGGCGGCGTCGGGCGTCGACGAGCAGCCGAGGGCGGCGAGGAGCAGTGCGAGATGCGCTCGGTTCATCGGTTCGGCCGGGTGGGGTTGGCGGGGGTGGCGCCGGCGTCGGCGCCGAGGGTGGCGAGGGCGCGGCGGGCCTCGGCGACGCCGCGGCGGTCGAAGTGGGCGTTGAGCTGCACGGCGTCGGCGAGCAGCGAGCGGGCCTCGGCGCGGTCGCCGCGCGCGAGGGCGATCATGCCGCCGTGGAAGAGGAAGCGCGCCTCGGGCGTGTTGAGCCGCCGGGCGCGCGTCGACATGGCCTGGGCCTCGTCGAGGTTGCCCGCGCGCAGCAGCGCCCAGGCGAGGGCGTCCTGGGTGTAGACGTCGTCCTCGCGGTTGGTGAGCTCGCGGCGCGCGAGCTCGACGGCGGCGGCGTGCTCGACGTCGCGGTTGGCGTAGAAGAGGCACAGCGTGCGCGGGTCGGAGCGGCGCCCGGCGCGCTCGAGCTGCGCGGTGACCTCGCGGGCCTCGTCCGTACGACCCGCGCCGTCGAGGGCCTCGGCGAGGGCGGCGAGGTGCTCGGTGATCGAGCTGCCCTGCACGGCGGCCCGGTAGTGGGCGACGGCGCCGGCGAGGTCGCCGCGGGCCTCGAGCACCCGCCCCATGCCGAGGCGCGACGGGGGGTGGTCGGGGAAGAGCTGGAGGGCGCGCGAGTACATCTGCGCGGCCTGGTCGAGGTCGTCGACGGCGAGGTAGAGGTTGCCGAGCTGCGCGGTCGTCCAGGCGACCTCCTCGGGGCTGCGGGGCGAGCCGGCGGCGACGGCGCGCTGGCCGACCTCGATGGCCCCTTCGATGTCGCCGAGCAGCCAGCGCATCCACGACGCGCGGGCGTACGAGGCGAGGTTGGGGCGCATGTCGTTCATGCGCTGGTACGCGCGCTCGGCGGCCTGGTAGTGGCCCACTTCCATCTCGGCGTCGCCGAGGATGCCGTAGCTCGCGGAGTTGTTGGGGTGGCGGTCGATGATGCGCTGCGCGGCCTCGCGGGCCTCGCGGAAGCGGTGGTCCTGCATGAGCAGGTGGGCCTGTAGCTGGAGGGCCACGGCGTCGTCGCGGTCGATGCGCAGGGCGCGCTCGACGGCGTCGCGGGCCTGCTCGTACCAGGAGGGGTCGGAGCGCTCGCGGGCCTTGCGGATGAAGGCCTGCGCGAGCTCGAGGAGGGGTCGGGTGCGCCGGGGGTTGCCGCGCACGGCGCGCTGCGCGGTGCGGATGAGCGCGTCGACGGGGGCGTCGCCGGCGACGGGGGCCATGGCGCCGGCGGCGTCGTCGGCC
>JAQBQI010000868.1 GCA_028287085.1 Myxococcaceae bacterium | reverse complement strand
CCCGCGGCGACCGACGCGCCCGCGGCCACCGACGCGCCCGACGCGCGCACCGACGCGCCCGCGGTGACCGACGTCGCGCAGGGCGTCGACCGGCCGGCCGCGGTCGACGTTCCGTCCGAGCTCACCGACGACGTTCCGGTGGTGGTCGACGCGGGGGCCGACGTGGCGGTCGACGCGGCGGTCGACGTCCCGGCGCCGCCCGTCGACTCGGGCTTCGGCCCGGGGCCCGCGGGCTACCGCGTGGTGCGCGACGACCCGGCCGGAGCGTGGGTCGACGCCTGCGCGCAGCCCGGCCACCAGACGGTGCTCGTCGGCGTCGACGACGGCGAGCTCCGCACGACGCTGCCCTTCCGCTTCCGCTACTGGGGTCGTCCGCTGTCGGAGGGCGCGCCCGTCACGATCAGCCCCAACGGCTACGTCACCCTCCAGCCCGGCGCCCCGACGCCCGCCAACGGGATCGTCCCCTACCACCCCGACGGCGTCGACGCCGTGCTCGCGGCGATGTGGCGCGACCTCAACACCCGCGGCCCCGGCGTGTGCCTCGCGGTGGTGGGCGACGCCCCGGCGCGCCGCTGGGTCATCCAGTGGAGCGACGCGCGCTACTTCACCAGCATCTTCGGCCACCTCAACTTCGAGATCGTGCTCAACGAGTCGAGCGACGCCGTCGACTTCAACTACGGCGCGATGACCCTGTCCGAGCCCGCCACCGTCGGCCTCGAGAATTGGGAGGGGTCGCGGGCGACGTTCCCGTTCACGATCCCGCAGCCGATCGTGTTCTCGAACACCCGCGCGCGCTTCGTGCCGCAGTAGCGCGTCGCGCCGCCTCCTACGAGAACTCGATCGTCACCGCGTCGCTCGCGCGGCGCCCCGGCGCGAGCCCGTCGCCCCACACCGAGTACACCGCGTCCATCACCTCGATGACGTCCTGGTAGGGCACCGCGCCGTCCGACTGGATGCGCACCAGCCGCAGGTGGGGGTCGGCCGCGTGCCGCAGCCGCAGCGCCTCGCTCAAGCGCCGCACCCGCCCCGCGCGCCCCGCCAGCGTCGCCGCGTCGGCCGCGGTCTCGCCCACGCGCACCGCGTCGGTGCTCACCATCAGCGTCAGGTGCGGCGCCGGGTCGACCGCCGGCGCGTCGGCCGGCCGCGAGACCGGCTGCGTCGCCCGCACGGCCCCCACCTCCACCCAGACCGCCGTCATCAACAGAAACGCGATCATCGACGCCAGCAGGTCGATCATCGGGATCATGTTGATCGGGGAGTCCACCTGCCGCCGCCCGCCCGACGGGCCCTCGACCACCGCTCCAGCCATCGCGCTCGACCTCCTCGGCGCGGGCGCGGTCCGTCACGTCGACGGCCGCGGGCGCCGACGGGTTCCGACAGCGCGTCGCCGCGGAGGTTCCGCCGTGTCAGCCCTGCACGCGCTGCCACGCGTCGATGACCCGCGCGGTCGCGTCGGCCGCGGTCGCGCCCAGCGCCGAGAGGTGGCCCATCTTCCGGCCGGGGCGCGCCACCCGCTTGCCGTAGAGGTGCACCCGCACCCCGGGGATCTCCAGCGCGCGCTCGAAGCGCGGCGCCGCGTCGCCCACCCACAGCTCCCCCAGCAGGTTGTGAATCGCCGCCGGCCGCACCACCTCGGTCGACCCCAGCGGCAGGTCGCACACCGCGCGCACCGCCTGCTCGAACTGGCTCGTCACGCAGCCCACCTCGGTCGCGTGGAAGCTGTTGTGCGGCCGCGGCGCCAGCTCGTTCACCCGCAGCACGCCGCCCGCCGTCAGGAAGAGCTCGACCACCAGCAGCCCCTCGACCGCCATCGCCTCGGCGATGCCCCGCGCGATCTCCGTCGCCTCGCGCAGTACCTTCTCGGGTAATCCCGCGGGGATCACCGACCACGTCAGCACCCCGTCGTCGTGGTGGTTCTGCGCCACCGGGTGCACCGCCACGCGGCCCGACGGCGTGCGCGCCACCAGCACCGAG
Source organism: Myxococcaceae bacterium (assembly GCA_028287085.1). GTDB lineage: Bacteria > Myxococcota_A > Polyangia > Polyangiales > SCUS01. The sequence goes on along the minus strand of JAQBQI010000868.1, from coordinate 13,437 downwards.
AGCTCCGCCTCGAGCGCCGCCGCCCGCTCGACCACGCAGGGCGCCGACCCGAGCGCCGCCCACACCGCCGGCGCCTGGGCCGCGTCGCTCATGCGCGCCTGCCCGCGGCCGTCGTAGCCGCCCGTGCACGACTTCACGAAGGCCCGCGGGCCGAGCAGCGCCACCGCGCTGGCGAGCTCGGCGGCGCTCGCCACCCGCCGCCACTCCACCGTCGGGAAGCCCCGCGCGCTCAGCCACTGCCGCTGGCGCCCGCGGTCCTGGATCACCGAGAGCACCTCCGCGCCCGGGCGCACCGGCGCGTACCGCCTCACGGCCGCCATGCTGGCCGGCGCGATCTTCTCGATCTCGAGGGTGACCACCGCGCAGTGCCGCGCGAGGTCGGCCGCGGCGAAGTCGTCGTCGAAGGCCGCCGTGATGCACCGCTCGACCACGAAGCGCGCCGCGCACGACGGGTCGGGGTCGAGCACGTGCACCTTGTACCCGAGCGGCCGCGCGGCCATCGCCGTCATGCGCCCGAGCTGCCCGCCGCCGAGGATGCCCAGCGTCGCGCCCGGCAGGATCACGCCAGCACCCGCTTCGCCATCACTTCGTCGGTGCGCTCGGCCCGCCACGCGCGCAGCCGCTCGCGCACCGCGCGGTCGCGCACGCCGAGGATGCTCGCCGCGAGCAGCGCCGCGTTGGCCGCGCCCGGCTTGCCGATCGCGAGGGTCGCGACCGGGATCCCGCGGGGCATCTGCACGATGCTGAGCAGCGAGTCGACGCCGTTGAGCAGCGTCGCGGGGATGGGCACGCCCAGCACCGGGAGCACCGTCTTGGCCGCCACCATCCCGGGCAGGTGGGCCGCGCCGCCGGCGCCCGCGATGATCACCTCGAGGCCGCGCGACTCGGCCGTCGAGGCGTACTCGAACATCCAGTCGGGGGTGCGGTGCGCGGACACCACCAGCACCTCGTGGGCGATCGCGAGCGCCGTCAGGATCTCCCTCGCGGGCGTCAGCGTGTCGAGGTCGGAGGCGCTGCCCATGATGATCCCCACGAGGGGTCGCGATGTGTCCGTCATCGGGTCGCACCATACCAGCGGGTGACGCAGGCCGCGCGGGTGTGATGTACTGCCCGCCGTGATGCGCAAGCCTCTGTTTCGCGGGTCGTTGACCCTGGTCCTTGGCCTGCTGGCCTGCACGAGCACCCCCCCCGGCGACGCCGTGACCAAGCCCGACGCGGGCTTCCCCGACCTCGGCGGGTCGACCGAGGACGGCGGCGTGACCGTCGACGTGGTCGTCACGCCCGACCGCCCGGTGGCGCCCTGCGACGACGCCGACCACGACGGCATCTCCGACCGCGACGAGGGCGCGCCCGCGCTCGACACGGACATGGACGGCACGCCCGACTACATGGACACCGACTCCGACGGCGACGGCTTCACCGACGCCGACGAGGCCGCGCGGCGCTACCCCGGCTTCGAGGCCGACGCCGTGCCGGTGTTCTGCGGCAACCAGCCCAACAACTGCGACGCGCCGCCCGACAACCTGGCCAACCAGCGCGACCTCGACTCCGACAACGACGGCCTCACCGACGCCGAAGAGCGCACGGCGATGACCAACCCCTGCGCGGAGGACACCGACCGCGACGGCTTCACCGACCTCGCCGAGGTGGCCGCGCGCAGCAACCCGCGCGACATGACCTCGAGCCCTCCGGCCAACTCGCTCTACGTGTCACTGCCGTACTACGCGCCCGGCACCACGGGCACGCGCGAGACCCGCGAGTTCACCTTCGCCACGCGCATCCGCGCGGCCGACGTGTTCTTCCTCGTCGACAACTCGGCGAGCATGGACATGACCATCATCAACCTCCGCACGAGCCTGCAGTCGACGATCATCCCGGGCATCCGCGGGGCGATCCCCGACGCGCGGCTGGGCGTCGGGTCCTTCGACTCGATGCCCGACGCGCCGGAGAACACCGCGCCCGTCGACGGCCTCGACGACGGCGTCGCGGGGCGCCCCGGCGACTACACCTTCTGGGTGCGCCAGCGCATGACGACGGTCGATGCCGACGTGCAGCGCGCCTTCGACGGCATGCGCACCATCGTGCAGGACAGCGGCGGCCGCTTCCTCGGCGGCGACGCCCCCGAGTGCCAGACCGAGGCGATGTTCGAGGCCCTCGTGGGCGGCGGCACCTCGGGCACCACCGGCGGCAGCGCCCCGGTGCCCATCAGCTCGCTGCCCGGCTCGCTGCGCAGCGTGACCAACGGGCTCGACCCGATGGGCAACGGCTGGGTCGCGCCGGTCGAGCCCGCGCGCGACTGCCCCGACACGGCCAACTCGTCGGGTTGGGCGTGCTTCCAGCAGGGCCGCGTTCCCATCATGGTGCTCTTCTCCGACGCGGCCTGGTACGACGGCGCGCACCCCGCGTCGCCGCGCAGCATCCACGGCCACCGCTACCCCGAGCTCGCCGCCGCCATGCTCGCCCGCGGCGCGCTCTACCTCGGCATCGACGTGTCGAGCAGCGGAACCATGGGCTTCACCTACGCCAACTCGGTGTACCTCGCGCGCGCCACCGGGTCGCTCAACGCGATGCGCCGCGAGGTGGTCTTCGCGCCCGGCTCGGCCGGCCTCGGCGGCATCGCCAACGGCATCGTCGACGCCGTGCGCGTGCTCGCCAACGAGACCCGCCAGGACATCACCACCACCGTGCTCGCCGACGCCGCCGAGACGCGCCTGCCCGCGGGCCGCACCACCGCGAGCTTCGTGCAGACGGTCACCCCGGTGCGCGGCGCCCCGGAGATCCCCACGGGCTACGACCGCCGCGACGACCGCACCTTCTTCGGCGTGCTGCCCTCCACCCAGGTGGTCTTCCGGGTGAGCTTCTATAACGACTTCCTGGAGGGCACCGACACGGCGCGGGTCTTCCAGGCGAGCGTGGTGGTGCGCGGTCGCGCCGGCAGCGAGGTCGACCGCCGCCCCGTGTTCATCGTGGTGCCCGCGCGCGGCGGCGGCCTCCCGCCGGGCTGATCTGCGCGATCAGGCGCCCTCAGGGGGAGCGACGGAGCAGAAACCGCAAGGGCGCAAGGGTCGCAAGGAGCCGGACGCGGAGGCGTTCTCACGGCAGGGAGAACCTCCGATCACGCGAGGGTGGGGATGATCCAGGCAGGGGGAGCGATTCGAGCTCCTGACCGCTCTTCAGGTCTGCGGCTCCTTGCGACCCTTGCGCCCTTGCGGTTTCTGCTCCGGCGGCTTCGCCAACGCACCGCACCGCACGTGGGCCGGAGTGGTCGGGTCGCGCTCAGGCCCGCGGTCGCAGCAGCGCGTGCGGGTACGGCTCGCGCTCGTGCAGCGCCACGTCGTAGCCGGCCGCCGTGGCGAGCGCTTCGATCTCCGCCGCGGTGAAGCGTTGATAGAAGCCCGCGCCCGGAACGAAGCCCGCGCCCTCCGCCGCCGGCGCGCTTCGCAGCACCCGCGCGAGCCCGCGACGCAGCGGCGCCCGCAGCCGCTCGACCCGCCCGTTGGCGCGACCGTCGTCGTCGGGCCCGAGGTAGCTCAGGAGCACCGGCGCCGTCGGCGCGAGCGCCCGCAGCGCGGCGAAGAGCTCGGCGCGCTCGCCCGCGTCGGTGAGGTGCGACAGGCTCGCCCACCCGAGCACGACGCCGTCGTAGCGCTCGCCCACCAGCGCCGCCAGCGGCCCGCCGCCACCGCCTACCGCGAGCACCAGGTCGGCGTACGCGCCGCGGAGCGCGCGGGCTCCCGGGTGCTGCGCGGCGACCGTCGCGAGGGCATCGGAGAGCGCGGGCGCCGGCTCGAAGGCCACCACGTCGTAGCCCAGCGCGCACAGGCCCGCGAGCTCGCGCCCGCCCCCGGCGCCGCCCAGCAGCACGCGACCCGCGGCGGGGAAGGGGGCGGTGGCGAGGGTCTCGCGCTCCCACGCGAAGAGGCCCTGCGCGAAGGCCGGGCCGCCCGGCGCGTAGGTGTCCTCGGCCGAGAACACGGCGGCGTTGACGGCCTCGCGCTCGCTCGTCGAGAGCCCCGCGAGCAGCAGCTCGGTGCGCACCAGCGCCGCGAGGCGCACCGTCGAGAGCACCGCGCGGTCGACCAGCAGCAGCGCCCGCGCCCAGACCGGGACTACCGCCGCCATCGACGCCTCCGCGCGACCACCACCGCGGCGGCCAGCAGTCCGAGCGACCACCCGCCGCGCTTCGTCGGCGCCGCGCCCGCGCGACAGGCGCAGCCCTCGGGCTCGCGGCCCATCCCGGCGTCCATGGCGAGGCCGCCGTCCATCACGCCGCCGTCCGTGCCGGCGTCGAGGGGTTGGGGGCCGACGCCCGCGTCGGTGACGGGGGCGTAGAAGGTTCCGCCCGCGCCGAGGGTGCCTTCGTAGAGGGGCGCGCCGTTGCGGTCGACGACGCGGATGTCCCCGGCGGGGGCGCCGGTGCGGGCGAAGGTCACGGTGTACGAGCGGGTTCCGTCGGGGTCGACGACGCGCACGCCGACGCGGTTGGCCTCGTCGACGAGCGTCGACATCGGCAGCGTGGTGCGACCGGCCGGGCCGACGGCGAGCAGGTGCAGGAAGTACTCGCGCGCCTCCGGGGCCGACGACGAATCCTCGACCCGCGCCCCGCGGGCGCCGTCGATCGTGACCAGCGGGGGGAGGTCCATCCCGTCGACGCGGAAGCCCTCGACCAGGCCCTGCGCGCCCGACATCGGGAGCAGGCGACGACCGAGCAGCCGCCCGTCGGGTCCGTCGAAGGAGAAGGTGTCGAGCGTCGGGAAGAGCGGGCGCGTGGGGCCGTGCAGCACGAAGCGCTTCACGTAGCTCGGGTCGGTCGACTCGACGCGGTCGAAGAGCACCACCAGGTCGGGCCGCAAGAACACCAGCTGCCGCGTCACCTCGCGCACCTTCGCGACGTTGCCGTCGGTGGCGTACGCGGCGCTGTTGTACGCGCGGGTCGTGTCGCACGCGGCGTAGTCGTGGAAGCGCGACGCCTCGAAGGCGGTGATCCCGCCGGTCTCGAACTGCGCGCCCGAGGTGAGGTTGTTGCGGTACTCGTCGAGGGTGCGCCGGCCGCCCGCGGCGTAGGGGATCGAGCGCTGCCCGCCGTCGTTGATGCGCGGGAGCATCCGGCTGTTGGGGAAGAGCTCGCCGGGCCGCGTGACGGTCACGACGTTGCTGTGGATCGAGCGCTGCGCCGACCAGTTGATCCAGTGGGCGGTCTCGAAGCCGTCGTAGGCGCCGGTGCTGATCGCGAGCGGGTCGCGCCGGTAGATCTGGAAGCTGCCCGCCTCGAGGTGCTGCCGCGTGGAGAACCAGTCGCCGCAGGAGAGGCTGATCCAGGTGGCGTCGTCGTCGTTCCAGGTGGAGCGCATGACGACGACGTCTTCGGAGGTGGCGCCGAGGTGCGCGGCGAGGGGGAGGGTGTCGCGCGCGGGCAGCGCCGGGCGCTCGGGCGAGTAGAAGACCAGCTGCTGCCAGATCTCGGGGCCGTTGTAGTCGGCGGCGGCGGGCAGGCGGCGCGTGGCCTCGGCGGCGAGGGCCTGCGCGACGGTCGACCCGGTGCCCCACGCGAGCAGGTCGAGCAGCGGGCGGAGCTGGTTGTTGGGCGAGAGCTGCGCCTCGGTGGAGTCGCCGAAGGGCGCGAAGCGGAAGTCGGGGCGCAGGGCGTAGGCGAGGTAGCGCACGGCCGCGCCGAAGACGTCGCCGCGGGCGCGGGCGTGGGCGAAGAGGTCCTCGTCGGTGGCGGTGGTCCACGCGGCGGCCATGAGCGCGGCGTTGCGCATGGCGGTGCCCGCGTACCAGCCGGGGCCCTCGTGCCACCAGCCGCCGGTGTACGCGAGCGCCGGGAGCAGCTGCGTCTTCCAGCGCGCGTCGGCGTAGGCGAGGTAGCGGCGCACGTCGGCGTCGGGCACGGCCGTCGCGCCGCTGAGGGCGAGTCCCGCGAGGGCGACGGTGGCGACGTGCGCGTAGGCCTCGGCCGAGAAGACGTCGGCGGGCTCGTGGGCGACCGACCACTCGGCGTAGCTGCGGAGGTAGGTCTCGAGGGTCGCGCGGTCTTCGGGCGGGAGCGCGGCGTACAGCCAGTCGTAGGCGACGGCGAGCTGGCGCACGGCGCGGGCGTTGGTGAGGTACTGCCCGGCAGGATCGCTGCGGTCGACGAAGGCCCCGACCTGCGCGACCTGCTCGCGCAGCACCTGCAGCGTGGCGGGCTCCTGGTAGAGCACGTAGCGGGTGGCGAGCGCGATGAGCGGGTGCTCGACGTTGCGGAAGGGAACCTGCCCGGGCAGCGGGAGCGGCGGCGCGGCGGTGCGGCAGGCGCGGGCGTAGGGGGAGTTGGAGGCGTCGCAGCGGGCGACGACGGTGGCGGGCGTGACGCCGCGGCGGCCGTCGGCGACGAGGAAGAGCCGCGGGTGCACCGCGCGCACGACGGGCTGCGCCGCGGCGGCCGAGGGGGCGAGGGCGAAGCAGAGGGCGAGGACGCGGCGGAGTCGGGACATCACGCGGGTTGCGGACGATGGCACGGCGCGGGGATGCGGGGCTACGGGGAGCGCGGCGGGCGGGCGGGGCGGTCAGCTCGTCGCGCGCGGCCTCCGACCACCGGGCGCGACGTCGACTACGGGTGCTGCGAGGGGTCGACGGTGACGGTGAGCTGGTAGGGCCGCGACTCGCCGGCGCGGTAGGTGCCGACCCAGACCTGGTAGAGCCCCGGGGGGAAGTTGCCCTCGATGCCGGGGTTGAGGTTGTACGTGTCGTCGTTGCAGAGCACCTGCCCGTCGGGGCGGCGCACGACGAGGGTCGAGTCGGCCGCGGAGACCACGTACATCCGCAGGAAGTTCTGCGGCTGCGTGAGGGCCACGACGTGGCTCGGCGGCCCCTGGAAGAAGCCGCGGCAGGTGCCCTGGCCCGAGATGCCCTGCGCGCCCAGGGCGCCGCCGTTGCGGCCGCGCACCGAGCGGCTGACGAAGTTGCCGGCGACCATCATGCGGCCGAAGAGGGGGCGGCCCGTGAAGTCGAGCGGGCCGAGCGAGCTGTTGCCCTGGGGCTGCTGCGGAAACTGGGGCTGCTGCGGGTACTGCGGCTGCTGCGGGTACTGCGGCTGCTGCGGGCGCCCGGTGTTGTCGGGCGTGGTGCTCTGCAGCTCGCTCATGAGCAGCTGGTAGGGGGCGGGGCCCGACTGCGAGTAGGTGCCGACGTAGACGTCGTAGCGGCCGGGCGGCAGCGCCTGGAGGTCGAGGCCGGGGACGTTGCCGTAGGTGTCGTCGGCGCACCAGGTCTGGCTGGTGCCGCGCACCATCAGGGTGAGGTCGGTGCCGGCGAGGGGCTGGGCGATGATGCGGAGGAAGTTGAAGCCCGTCGGGGTCTGGATGATCTGCTGCGGCGCGCCGGGGATGAAGCCGCGACAGGTGCCGGGGCCGCCGGGGACCGTCGACGCCGACACCATGCCGCCCGCCATGCCGCTCGCGCGCCGGGGGTCGGGCATGAAGCCGGCGCTGAGCTGAACGGGCTGCGCGGCGGCGAGCGAGGGCAGCGCCTGCGCGGCGGACAAGGCGAGGGCGATGAGGGTCGGTCGGTTCATGGAAGAATCTCCGGCGTCCGGTGGGCGGCGCGGGGCGCGCGTCGTTGGGTGTTTCCCGCGGCGATCCTCCGGGATCGCGGCGGTGCGGGTCAAGCGAGTCTGACCGCGGCGGTGAACGATGGTTCCCGCGGAGCGATTCAACGGGCCGCGCGGCGCGCTCGCGGGCGCTTGTGGGCGGCGGTCGAATCCCGTAAAAGCGCGCGCGTGGAAACCGCGGTCGAGAAGGCGAAAGTGCTGCTGGAGGCGATGCCGTTCATCCGGCGCTTCCAGGGTCGGACGTTCGTGATCAAGTACGGCGGCCACGCGATGGTCGCCCCGGAGCTCAAGGAGAGCTTCGCCAAGGACGTCTGCCTGCTGAAGTACATCGGCATCAACGTGGTGGTGGTGCACGGCGGCGGGCCGCAGATCTCCACGATGCTGAAGCAGTCGGGGGTGCAGTCGCGCTTCGTCGACGGGCTGCGCGTGACCGACGACGCCGCGATGGAGGTCGTCGAGATGGTGCTCGCGGGCTCCATCAATCAAGACATCGTGTCGCTCATCTGCCGCCACGGCGGCCGCGCCGTCGGGCTCTCGGGCAAGGACGACGGCTTCGTGCTCGCCGACCGGGTGGCCCCCTACACGACGCGCGACGGCGAGGTGGTCGACCTCGGGCGCGTGGGCGAGGTGCGGCACGTGACGCCCGACGTGGTGGTCGAGCTGATGCGGGCGGGCTTCATCCCGGTCATCGCGCCCATCGGCGTCGACGACCACGGGGCCTCGCTCAACCTCAACGCCGACACCGCCGCGGGCAAGGTGGCCGAGGCGCTGCGGGCCGAGAAGCTCATCCTGCTCACCGACGTGCAGGGCGTGCGGGGCGCCGACGGCCAGTTCGCCGGCTCGCTCAACAGCGCCACCGCCCGCGAGTGGATCGCCGAGCGCGTCATCGACGGCGGCATGATCCCGAAGGTGGAGTGCGCGCTCGACGCCATCGCCGGGGGCGTGCGCAAGGTGCACATCCTCGACGGCCGCCTCGCCCACGCGGTGCTGCTCGAGATCTTCACCAACGACGGCGTCGGCACGGAGATCGTCCGCGGGTGAGCGACCGCCTCGACGGGGTCGCCGCCGGGGCGATCGACCGCGCGTTGGCCGAGAGCGCCGACGAGCACGGTCTCGCCGACTACTACCGCGACTGCGTGCGGCCGTTGCTCCGCCTGCCGGTCGAGCGCTGGCCGCGGTGCTGCGGCGGCGGCTGCGAGCCGTGCAGTGAGGCGCTTCGGCGGGTGGCTGCGGCAACGCTGGCGCGGCTCGGGAGATCGGTGGTAGAGCGAAGCGAGAATGGCTGATACCAACGCGTTGCTGGCGCTCGCGGGGCGCCACCTGCTCAAGACCTACAAGCAGCCCCCGCTGGTGATGACCCGGGGCGAGGGCTGCCGGCTGTACGACACCGAGGGGCGCTCGTACCTCGACCTCTACGCGGGCATCGCGGTGTGCGTGCTGGGCCACGCGCACCCGGCGCTGGTGCGCGCGATCGCCGAGCAGGCCGCGCGCCTCGGGCACATCGCCAACCTCTACTACAACGACAAGCAGATCGAGCTCGCCGCCCAGCTCTGCGCCCGCACGGGCATGGACCGGGTGTTCTTCACCAACAGCGGCACCGAGGCCAACGAGGGCGCGCTGAAGCTGGCGCGGCGCTGGTTCTTCACGCAGGGCGACGCCGAGCGCACCGACGTCGTGGCGACGTGGAGCTCGTTCCACGGGCGCACGCTGGGCTCGGTCGCGATGACCGGCACGCCCAAGTACTGGGAGGGCTTCGGCCCGCGCCTGCCGGGCGTCTCGCAGGTGAAGTACGGCGACCTCGACGCGATGCGCCGCCGGGTCAACGACCGCAGCGCGGCCGTGATCATCGAGCCGGTGCAGGGCGAGGGCGGGGTCTTCCCGGCGCCGCCGGGCTACCTCCAGGGGCTGCGCGCGCTCTGCGACGAGCGGGGTGCGCTGCTCATCGTCGACGAGATCCAGACGGGCGTCGGCCGCAGCGGGAAGTACCTCGCCGTGCAGCACGAGGGCGTCGTGCCCGACGTGCTCACCGTCGCCAAGGGCCTCGCGGGCGGCGTGCCCATCGGGGCTTTCCTGGTGCGCGAGAGGCACGCCGAGGCGCTCGCGCCGGGCACCCACGGCAGCACCTTCGGGGGCAACCCCCTGGCCTGCGCCGCGGCCCTCGCGGTGCTCGAGACGCTCGACCGCGAGGGGCTCATCGAGGGCGCCGCCACCAAGGGCGCGTACTTCCTCTCCCGCCTCGAGGGCTTCGCCGCGAAGTACCCCGCGCTGGTCAAGGGCGCGCGCGGCCGCGGGCTGCTCTGCGGTCTCGTGCTGGCCGACCACGTCGAGGCGCGCGAGGTGCTCGGGGCCATGCGCGACCGCGGGGTGCTCATCGCGCAGGCGGGCGACCGGGTGCTGCGCTTCGCGCCGCCGCTCATCATCACCGAGGCCGAGCTCGACGAGGGGCTCGCGGCGCTCGACGCCGTGCTCGCGGCGCTGCCGCAGGAGACGAAATGACCCCGAAGGTGAAGCGCGATTTCCTGCGCGTGTCCGACCTGTCCGCCGACGAGCTGCGGCAGGTGCTCGACCACGCCAAGGCGATGAAGAACCAGCGCACCTACGGCTCGACCCGGCGGCCGCTCGAGGGCCGCAGCGTGGCGCTCATCTTCGAGAAGGCCTCGACGCGCACCCGCGTCTCCTTCGAGGTCGGGGCCTTCGAGCTCGGCGCGCACCCGTTGGTCATCAACGCGCGCGACTCGCAGCTCGGCCGCGGCGAGTCGATCGAGGACACCGCCCGCACGCTCTCGCGCTACGTGCACGCCATCGTGTTTCGCACGACGGCCCACGAGCGCGTCGAGGCGCTCGCCCGCGCCGCGACGGTGCCCGTGATCAACGCCCTCACCGACGACCACCACCCGTGCCAGATCCTCGCCGACCTGATGACGGTGCGCGAGCGCCGCGGGTCGCTGGAGAACCTCCGCTACGCCTGGGTGGGCGACGCCAACAACGTGGCGCGCAGCTGGCTCGACGCGGCCCGCACGCTCGGCCTCACCCTCACGGTGGCCTCGCCCGAGGGCTACGGCTTCGCCGCGGCGGAGCTCCCGCCGACGGCGCGGCAGGTGGTCGACCCGCGCGACGCGGCCATCGGCGCCGACGTGGTGATCACCGACGTCTGGGCCTCGATGGGGCAGGAGGGCGACGCCGCGGCGCGGCGCGTGGCCTTCGCCGACTACCAGGTGGGCCCCGCGCTGATGGCGCAGGCGAACCCGGGCGCGATGGTGCTGCACTGCCTGCCCGCGCACCGCGGCGAGGAGATCGACGCCTCGCTGCTCGACGGCGAGCAGACGGCGGTGTGGGACGAGGCCGAGAACCGGCTGCACGCGCAGAAGGCGCTGCTGGAGTTCTTGATGCGATAGCCGCGAGATGTAGGGGGGAATCGACGCGGCGGGCGCACATGCCCGTTGCCAACGGGGGCGGACTGGACGACCGTAGGAATGACGACGGGTCGTCAACAACTAGCGGGTTCTCGGATGGAAAAGGTCATCGGGATCGATCTGGGTACGACGAATTCTTGCGTCGCCGTCGTGGAGAACGGGACGGCGGTCGTGATCGCCAATCGCGGTGGGTACAAGACCACGCCGTCGATGGTGGCGATGACCGAGGCCGGCAAGCGCCTGGTGGGTCACCTCGCGAAGCGGCAGGCGATCACCAACGCCGAGAACACCGTCTACTCGGCCAAGCGCCTCATCGGGCGCAAATGGAACAGCCCTCAGGTCAAGCAGGTCGCGTCGACCGCCTCGTACAACATCGTCGAGGGCCCGCACGGCGACGTGCGCATCTCGCTGCGCGACAAGGCCCACTCGGTGCCCGAGGTCTCGGCGATGGTGCTCGCGGAGATGAAGCTCATCGCCGAGGAGTACCTGGGCCACGAGGTGACGAAGGCCGTCGTGACGGTGCCGGCGTACTTCAACGACAACCAGCGCCAGGCGACCAAGGACGCCGGGGCCATCGCGGGCCTCGAGGTCATCCGCATCATCAACGAGCCCACCGCGGCGGCGCTGGCCTACGGCTTCGGGCGCAACATCGACCGCACCGTCGCGGTCTATGACCTCGGCGGCGGCACCTTCGACGTGTCGATCCTGGAGATCGGCTCGACGGGGGTCTTCAAGGTCATCTCGACGGCGGGCGACACCTTCCTCGGCGGCGAGGACTTCGACGCCCGGGTCATCGACTGGCTGGTCGAGGGCTTCCGCGACGAGCACGGCATCGACCTGCGCAAAGACCGCATGGCCCTCCAGCGCCTGAAGGACGCCGCGGAGAAGGCCAAGGTCGAGCTCTCGTCGGTGCGCGAGGTGGAGATCAACCTCCCGTTCATCATCTCGTCGGGGCGCAACGAGGCGCTGCACCTCCAGCGGGTGCTCTCCCGCGCGGACTTCGAGCAGCTCACCGGCGACCTCGTGCAGAAGACCGTCGACATCATGCGGCAGACCCTCGAAGATGCGGGGCTGCACAGCGAAGACGTCGAGGACGTCATCCTGGTGGGCGGCATGACCCGCATGCCGCTGGTCGAGCGCAGCGTCGCAGAGTTTCTGGGCCGCGAGCCCAGCAAGGGCGTGCACCCCGACGAGGTCGTGGCCATCGGGGCGTCGATCCAGGGCTCGGCGCTGCTCGACGACGAGGGGCCCTCGGCCAACCGGGTGGTGCTCCTCGACGTCACCCCGCAGACCCTCGGCATGATGGTCGCGGGCGGGCTCATGGAGCCGCTCATCCCGAAGGACACCACGGTGCCCACGGCGCGCGGCAAGACCTTCACCACGTCGCGGGACAACCAGACCGCGGTGAAGATCCTCGTCATGCAGGGCGAGAGCGAGCAGGCCGACCAGAACGAGCTCCTCGGGGAGTTCATCTTGACGGGCCTGCGGCGCGCGCCGGCGGGCGTGGTCGAGATCGAGGTGACCTTCGAGATCAACGCCGACGGCATCGTCAGCGTGCACGCGAAGGACCTCGAGACGGGCAAGGAGCAGTCGATCACCGTGACGGCCACCTCGGGCCTGACCCGCGAGGAGATCGAGGCGATGATCGACGCGGGCAAGGAGTTCGCGGTCGAGCGCAAGCGCGACGAGGAGTACGAGGCTCGCAAGCAGGAGGCCGAGGGGCTGATGCACGAGATCGAGCGGCTCTTCGACAAGGTCTCGAAGGTGGTCGGGGGCAGCGACTACGGGCGCGACGCGCTCGACAAGGCGCAGGGCGTGATGGAACGTACGAAGGTGGCGATCGACCGCCACGACTCGGCCGCGCTCAAGGAGCAGGTCGAGGCGCTCTCGCGTACCTTCCGCATGTTCAAGGGCGTCGTGGCGAAGGCCTGACGAGTCGACAGGAGACCAAGGGGACAAGGATCGCGTTGATGGGTAGCCGCGACGGCCGCAAAACACCGACCGGATCGGAGATCGACGACTGGTTTGACCTCCTCGACGACGAGGCTCCCGTCGCCCCCCCGAAGGCGCCGGGGCCCTCGACGGAGGTGAACCGGAAGGTCACGCCGTCGGTCGACCCGCACGCCGCGGTCGACTCGTGGGACTGGGACATGGAGACGCCCGTGGTGAGCGTCCCGCCGCCGGTCGAGGCCGACGCCGACGAGGAGTTCACCGACTTCGGCGGCCCGGCGCCCGTGGCCCAGCCGCCCCCGTCGCCGCCGCCCCCCGTGCGGCCCCTCGGCGCGTCGAGCACCTCGACCAACCCCCTCGCCGAGGGCGCGCGACGCTTCCAGGGCACGATGATGTTCGGGGTCGCCTCGCTGCCGCACCTGCCGGGGGAGTCCCCGCCCCCCTCCACCGCGCCACCCCCGGCGCCGCCCAACGCCCAGAGCC
>JAQBQI010000710.1 GCA_028287085.1 Myxococcaceae bacterium | reverse complement strand
ATCGGCACGGCCGCGGGCGGCGGCGGGGGCGCCGCGGCGAGGGCGGCCTGGCGGCAGGCCTCGGCCCCGTCGACGCACATGCACCGGGTGCGCGCCGGGACCCACTCCTCGCCGCCGGCGCAGCAGTGGCCGTCGGAGTCGTGCTGGGCCGCGGTGCAGGTCACGGGCGCCGGGCGGCGGCGGTGCTGGGCGTGGCCGGCGGCGCTGAGCAGGGTGACGGCGCCTATGAGGGACGCGAGCGTCGAACGGGGGGCGGTGCGGGCGAGGTTCATCGAGAGGCTCCGACGTAGGTTCAGGGCCCGCGGTTCAACCCTAGTCCAGCGTCGGGTGCAAGGGCCCCCCCGCGGCACGGCGCGGTCGCACCGACGGCGTTGACACCCCCCCTCGGCGCGGTGCTTATTGCGCCCGATATGGCGGCCAACGGATTGTTGCAGGCACTGTGTAGCGCGCTCTGTCTCGCCGGAGCGCTCGGATGTTCATCGGATCCGCCGGCCACCGACGCGGGCACCGACGTGGGCTTCGCCGACAACGGCGGCTTCGTCGACGACGTGCCGGTCTTCACGGGCATGGGCAACCTCAGCGTCACCTGGACCATCAACGGCAACCCCCCCGCCACCGAGTGCGCCGTGGTCGGCGCCGCGTTCGTGGAGATCCAGGCCTCCTTCGGCGCGGCCACCCGCCTGCCCTGCACGCAGGGGATGTTCTCCAAGATGATGCTCGGCGCCAACCGCCTCAACGTGGGCGCCCGGCTGCTGCGCGCCGACGGCACGCCCATCTACGAGTACGTCATCCCGACCACCATCGTGGCCAACCAGGACAACCAGGCGAGCATCAATTTCGAGCCGCCGGGCAGCCTCCGCGTGAGCTGGACCGTCAACGACCTCTCCCCCTCCGCCGAGTGCCCGAACACCACCGCCACCACCGTGGTCGTGCGGGCCGAGGGGCTCGACGGCTTCCAGGCGCCCTGCTCGACCGGGCGCGTCACCTTCACCCGCGTCCCCTCGGCCCGGCTCACCGGCCTGCAGCCCGGGCACTACGCCGTCACGGGCGAGATCCGCAGCGGCACCGGCTCCAACAGCCGCACGATCCAGACAGTGACGGGCGAGGGCGACGTGCCCTCCGGCGGCGTCGGCACGATCGTCCTGGGCTTCACCGCGCCGCCGCGGCCCGTCGACGAGTGAGCCTGCCCCCCGCCGAGGTGCTCGCCCGCTACGCGGGCTTCGAGCACGCCGCCGCGCGCCCCTACGGTCGCGGCCTCATCAACGACACCTTCCTCCTCGAATCCGCCGCCGGGCGCTGCGTGCTCCAGCGCCTGCACCCGGTCTTCGGCGCGGCGGTGCACCACGACATCGAGGCCGTCACCGCGCACCTCGCGCGCAAGGGCCTGGTCACCCCGCGGCTCGTCCCCGCCCGCGACGGCGCCCTCTGGGTCGAGCGCGCCACCGACGAGCGCGTCGAGGTCTGGCGCGCGCAGACCTTCGTGCCCGACCTCGTGACCCACGACCGCCTCGCGCACGACCGCCACGCCTTCGCCGCGGGCGCGCTCGTCGGCCGCTTCCACCGCGCGCTGGCCGACCTCGAGCACGAGTACCGCTTCGTGCGGGCGGGCGTGCACGACACCCGCGCCCACCTCGCGAAGCTCGCCGCCGCCGTCGACGCCGCGCGCGACCACCGCCTCTACGACGCGGTGGCGCCGCTGGCGGCGGAGATCCTCGCGGCGGGCGCGGCGCTGCCCGCGCTCTCGTCGCTGCCGCAGCGGCACAGCCACGGCGACCTCAAGCTCTCCAACCTG
The DNA here is from genome assembly GCA_028287085.1 of Myxococcaceae bacterium. GTDB lineage: Bacteria > Myxococcota_A > Polyangia > Polyangiales > SCUS01. Next base: position 3,680 of record JAQBQI010000710.1, on the reverse strand, counting down.
CTCTTCGACGCCGAGCTGCGCGGCGTGTGCCTCGTCGACCTCGACACCGTCGGCCGCATGGCGCTGCCCCTCGAGCTCGGCGACGCGCTGCGCTCGTGGTGCAACCCCGCCGGCGAGGACGCCACCGACTGCGCCGTCTCGGCCGAGCGCGTGGGCCTCGCCGTCGCGGGCTACGCGAGCGCCGCGGGCGACGCCGTCACGCGCGACGAGGGCGCCGCGCTGGTCGACGGCCTCGCGACCATCTGCGTCGAGCTCGCGGCGCGCTTCGCCGCCGACGCCCTGCTCGAGCGCTACTTCGGCTGGGAGCCGTCTCGCCACCCCTCGCGCGGCGCCCACAACCTGGTGCGCGCGCGGGGCCAGTGGTCGCTCGCGCGCAGCGTGCTCGCGGGCCGCGCCGACCTCGAAGCGCGCGTCGCCGCGGCCCTCGTCTGATAGCGTCGGCCGCCGTGCCGACCACCCCCACGCCATGCCCCTGCGGGAGGGGGCCCGACTACGAGACCTGCTGCGGCCCCTACCACCGCGGCGAGCGCGAGGCCCCCGACGCCGAGTCGCTGATGCGCTCGCGCTACTGCGCCTTCGCGCGCCGCGACGAGGCCTACCTGCTTCGCACGATGCACGCCGACCACGCCAACCTCGAGGAGGGCGTCGGGGCCTTCGCGCGCTCGCTGCGCGAGGCCTTCGCGCAGTACCGCTACGCCGGGCTGCGCGTGCTCGACCGGCGCCCGCCGGGCAGCGACGGGCTCGCCGAGGTGCTCTTCCACGCGCGGGTGTTCGAAGGGAAGGCCGACCAGTCCTTCGTCGAGCGCTCGTACTTCGCCCACGACGGCACGGGGTGGCGCTACCTCGCGGGCGACCTCATCCCGGCGGCGGCGCTGCGGGGTCGCGTCGAGGCGCTCACCCTCGACGCCTTCGCCCGCGCGCTGGAGGCGCTGCGGTGACCACCCTCACGCGCGGGCAGTCGTGGGCCCTGGTGCTCGCGGCGACCTTCACCATGACCATCAGCTACATCGACCGGCAGGCGCTGGCGGTGCTGGCGCCCACCATCACCCGCGAGCTGCGCATCTCCGAGACGCAGTACGGGCTGCTCGCCTCGGCCTTCTCGCTCGCCTACCTCGTCGGCGCGCCCTTCGCGGGCCGCTGGATCGACCGCGTCGGCGCGCGCCGTGGCCTGCTGGCCGCGGTGCTGGTGTGGACCGTCGCCTCGGCGCTGCACGCGCTGGCGCCGGGCTTCGGGGCGCTGGTGGTGTTCCGGGTGCTGCTGGGCTTCGCGGAGTCGCCGTCGTTTCCGGGCGCGTCGCAGACGGTGCACCGCGCGCTGCCGCCGGCCGACCGGCCGCGCGGCGTCGGGGTGCTGTTCACCGGCAGCTCGATCGGGTCGATGATCGCGCCGCCCGTCGCGGTCGCGCTGATGGGGGTCTTCGGCTGGCGCGGCGCGCTGCTGGTGTCGGCGCTGAGCGGCCTCGTGTGGATCCCCCTCTGGATGGGCGTGGCGTGGCGCTCGCCCGGGAGGGAGGTGCTCGACGCGGCGCCCGAAGCGGAGGCCGTCGACGTGCCCGCGGGCGCCTACCGCGACGCGACGGTTCAGGGAGTCCAGGCGTGGAGCGCTCTGCGCGACCCGGCGGTGCTGCGCACCCTGGCGCTGATCGTGGCCTCGTCGCCGGCGATCGGCTTCGTGCTCACCTGGAGCGCGAAGTACCTGGTGCGCGCGTGGGGCGTCACGCAGGTGGGGGTGGCGGCCTTCATCTGGTTGCCTCCGTTGATGTTCGACGCGGGGAGCATCGCCTTCGGCGACCTGTCGGCGCGGCTGGCGCGGCACCCGAGCAACGCGCGCGGCGGCACGCACCCGGCGCTGATCGCGGCGAGCGCGGCGCTGGCGGCGGGGGCGACGCTGGCGATGGTGGGCGCGACCTCGCCGTGGACGGCGATGGGCCTCGCGGGCGCGGCGATGTTCGGCGGCGGCGGAACCTACGCGATGGTCACGGCCGACATGCTGGCGCGCATCCCGTCGCGCGGGGTGTCGACGGCGGGCGGGTGGTGCGCGTCGGCGCAGGCGCTGGCCTTCGTGGTGGCCAACCCCCTCATCGGGCGCTCGGTGCAGGCCCACGGGCGCTACCACGAGGCGCTGGTGGTGCTGGCGCTGTGGGTGCTGCCGGGCGCGGCGGCGTGGCTCGCCTGGCCGCGGGTGCCGGCGGTGCGCGCGCGGCGGTGACCGTGCTACCAAGCGCGGTACCTCCATGGAGAACGCCGTCGCTCTGGTCATGGCCATCGTGCTGCTCACCGCGGTGGTCTCGTGGGTCAACCGCCGCCACGACGAGAAGAAGTCCGCGTCGGGCCCGACGCCCGACGAGCGCGTCGAGGCGGCGTGGGAGGGATTCGGCTTCGGGGATGATCCGGCCGCGGCGCGGGCGTCGCTCGACGCGCTGCTCGACGAGGTCGACCCGGCCGCGCTGCGCCGCAAGAACTCGATCGTCTCGCTGGCCGTGATGGCCGCGCGGGTCGAGCGCTTCGACGCGCTGCCGGCGCTGGCCGAGCAGGCGCGCGAACTCGACGGCGGCTGCGGCGAGACCGCGGCGCTCGCGGTGCTGGCCGAGGCCTGCGCGGGCGACCCGCAGCGCGCCAGGGAAATGTACGCCGCGTCGCAGGCCGCGATGGCGGGCTGCGGCTCGTGCGGCACGGCGGGCCCGGGGCGCTACCTGATGCAGGAGGTCGCGATCATGGTCGACGCGATGGACGCTGGCGCGGCGCCGGTGGTGCACTGAGCTAGGGGGGTGAGGTCTCCGCCCGCATCTCGCCCGCGCGCCAGAAGCGCTGCACGTCGCCCTCGCGCAGCCAGAAGATCGCGAAGGTCACGGCCCACGCCCCGATGATGTCGATGGTGTAGTGCATGTGCCCGAAGACCAGCGTGACGACGACGGCGACGTGCGCGAGTGCCATCCAGCCGCGCGCCCGCGGCCAGCGCATCACGTAGAGCAGCAGCAGGAAGGTCGTCGCCGTGTGGCCCGAGAAGAAGAGGTCGCGCGTGAGAAACAGGTGGCGCTGGTCGGCGATGGCGCCGTTGAGCCCGGCGGCCGAGTGGCCGAGGCCGCTCACCGGGCCGAGGCCGGTGGCGCACACGCAGAGCCCGCGGGTGAGGGCGAGCAGCCCGTCGGTCACCGAGTAGCGCGCGTAGCGCCGCGGGTCGCGGAAGAGCAGCACCAGCGACACCGGAACGAAGCCCGCGACCCAGACGAGGTAGTTGAGGTCGTACATCCATGGGAGGTACGGCGCGCGGTCGACGACGAAGTCGGGCAGCGACGGCCCCGTCTGGCGCTCGGCCCACAGCGTCAGCCGTATCATCACCGACACGCAGCCCCAGCGGAACAGCACCGCCGCGAGGAGTCGCAGCGCCACCCCGCGGTACTTGCGCGCGAGTTCGAGGGCCCATCGGACTCGTTGCAATCGCGCCTCCATCGGGGGTGCGAGCGTATCGGAACGTGCGCCCGATCGGTCACTGCTTCGATGTCGCGATCAGTCGGGAAAGCGGGCACTCGGCTCGGGCCGACGGGCTGAAGCCCTTACCCTTCTACACATTTCAGACGGCCGAGCGCCGCGTGGGTCGCCGCCCACTTCGCGGTTGCGGACGGCCCGCGGCGGGCCTGCAACCGCTGAACTGGGGGCCTGGAACTGACCGTCCCGCCTGC
>JAQBQI010000695.1 GCA_028287085.1 Myxococcaceae bacterium | reverse complement strand
CCCGGCGGCAGCGGTCCGGCCGCGGCGGCGATGGGCGCCGGGAGCCGCGGCACGATGGCGGCCCAGTCGCGCTCGGGGTTCGACCCGCGGATCTCGAAGGCCACCGGCGGAAAGACCACGCGCGCCGACGGCTGCACGACGGGCGGCGCGGGCGACGGGCGCACGATGGTGGCGAAGTCTTGCAGCCCCGTGTCGGGCGCGACGCTGCCGAAGATGACCACCGGGACGGTGTTGGGCGCGCGCTCGGGCTGGTTGAGGGCGCTCACGATGCGGGCGAGGGCGAGCGGGTCGGGCGACGGGGCCGCGAGCACGGCGGCCTCGGCGGCGGTGGGCTCGTGCAGCTTCACCAGGATGGCGAGCGGAAACACCCACGGAAAGCGGAGAACCGGGGGCTCGGTGCCCGTGAGGTTGGGCGCGAAGAGGGTCGGGTGCTGCGGCCGGTAGACGGTGCCCAGCGCGAAGGGGACGGGGTTGCCGAAGAGCACGCCGGCGTTGGCGGCGGCGGGGACCTCGGCCTCGGGCAATCCCCCCGTGAGGGTGAGCGTGGGCAGCGCGCCGAGGAAGCCGAGCACGTCGGCCGCCTGCGGGTTGCTCTGGATCTCGTACGACCGCGCGCTCGGGCCGACGAAGCCCGTGGCGGAGGCGTAGGCGAGCTGCGGCGCGCCGGCGGCGGCGGGCCGCGCGGCGGGGGCGACGGCGTCGAGGGTCTGCCCCCGCTCCGGGGGATTCGGGCTCACGTGGAAGACGGGGCGGTCTTCGGTGATGGGCGCGCCGAGGAAGACGGTGACGTTGCCGGTGACGGCGCCGGTCTCGGGGAGGGCGTATCCGCCGTTGCCGTTGGGCACGCCGACGGGGATGTTGACGAAGGTCGGGACGGGCGCCCGCGGGTCGAGCACGGCGCCGCCGCCGACGTCGCCGCGCACCGGCTGGTTGCGCACCCCGAAGAGGGGGTGGAAGCCCGTGCGGTCATCCCGGTTGGAGTAGAAGGCGCGGAGTTGATAGACGCCCGCGGCGCTGATGTTGGGGAAGACGAAGGGCACACTCGCGCGCACGGCGCCGCCCGCGGTGGGAATGAGCGCGGTGAAGACCTGCGACGCGGGGAGGGTCTGCACCGACTCGGCGGTGGTGGCGAGCCCTTGCGGCGGCGGCGGGTTGTCCGCGCGGAAGAGCAGCAGCACGACGCGGCCGACGGGGCTGCCGTCGCGGTCGAGGGTGGGCAGCGGCCCTTCGTAGAGCAGCGTGCCCTCGATGCGCCCGAGCGGGGGGTTGTGGTTGGGGTAGTCGTCTTCGCGGTCGCGGTCGAGCGGGGCGTCGCCGCAGCCGAGCGCGAGCAGCAGCGGGGCGAGGAGCAGCGTACGGGGGCGGTTCATGGCACTGCGCTCCATCTCAATAGCGGAAGGCGACGGTGGCCATGACCCGGGCCCCGATGGGGGCGCCGAAGGGCTGCTGCCGCGCGCGGTTGTCGGTGAGGTTGGTGCCGCTGACGCCGAACTCGAGCCGGTCGCGCAGCGCGCGGTAGCCCACCCTGCCGTTGAGGAGGAAGTACGAGTCGAGGGGGTAGGTGTCGTAGATGACGCCGCGGGCGACGTCGAAGTCCTGCTCGCGCCAGACGGCCGTGGAGACGAAGTTACCCGTCACCTCGACGTCGAGTCCGAAGGCGGTGCGCACCTGGGCGCCGACGTTGAGCTTGTGCTGCGGGGTGCGCTGGTCGCCCTCGCGCTGCGTCCCCGCGGCCTGCTGGGTGTACGCGAAGGTGTAATTGGCGAAGAGGTCGAGCCCCTCGATGGGCGCCAGTCGGAAGGCGGCCTCGACTCCGTACATCGAAGTCGCGGCGGGGTCGTTGGCGAAGCGGAAGCGCCCGACGTCGACGAGCCCGCCGGGGTTGCTCGCGCCGGGCAGCGGGTTGAAGAGCACGTTGGTGAGCTCGATGAGGTCGACACCGCGCATGAAGAAGGCGCCGAGCTCGTACTGGAAGCGGTCGCTGGTCTGGTCCTGCCAGCCGAGGTCGACGGAGACGGCGCTCTCGGCGGAGAGTCGCTGTTGGCCATTGTTGAAGACCTCGCCGCCTTGGGCCTGCACCGACACGCCGGGGACGGGCGAGGGGTTCGCGAGGTTGAGGTACAGCTCCAACATGGTGGGCGTGCGGAAGGAGGTCGCGCCGGTGAGGCGCAGCGCGCGCCGGGGGGTGGGCTTGTAGATGAGTGCCAGTCGGGGGGAGAGCACCGGCGAGTCGAGCACGGGGTGGCGGTCGACGCGCAGCGAGGCCGTGGTCGAGAACTGGCTGGTGAAGCGGGCCTGGGCCTGCACGAAGCCCGCGAAGTGGTGCAGCAGGTGGTCGGAGTCGACGAAGGACCACGAGATGTGCTTGGCGCGGTAGCTGCCGCCGAGGGTGAGGTCGAAGGGGATGCTGCCCAGTCGGAAGCCGCGTTGATAGCGGGCCTCGACGTCGACGATGTCCTGGGTGAACTGGTTGTTGAGGCCGGGGGTGCCGACGTGCTGGAGCACCTCGCCGGAGGTGCCCTCGACGTGGTTCATGAAGGCGCGCGCGGTGAAGCCGCCGACGTTCAATTGCAGGTGCGGCTGGACGAAGGTGATGTCGGTCCAGAAGCGGCGCAGCGGGCCGATGGCGTTGAACCAGATGGTCCCCGTGGTGGCCGCGAGGCCGCCTTGAATGGACACCCGGCGGGAGAGCTGCGAGCGGAGGTCGAGGTCGGCGTGCAGGTTCTGGAGCGACAGGTTGGTGTCGTTGGCGCCGATGCGATAGGCCGAGTCGGTGGCGGGCACGAGGCGCCCGAAGGTCTGCCCCTGGTCGTAGCCGACGCCGGTGCGGAAGCCCACGTCCCCCGCCCGCCCGCTGTTGGTGATGGTGGTGCGGAAGACCCCGCCGTTGCCCGCGCCGACGGTGACCGAGTTGCGCCCCTCGCCGGGGGTTCGCGTGATGATGTTGATGACGCCGGAGTACGCGTCGGCGCCGTAGAGGGCCGAGCCCGGGCCGCGGATGATCTCGATGCGCTCGATCTCGTCGGGGTTGATCGGCAGCAGCGACCAGAGGGTGACGCCGATGAAGTCGAGGTAGACCGAGCGGCCGTCGATGAGCACCAGCACGCGGTTGGAGAGGCGGCGGTTGAAGCCGCGAATGCCCACCTGCTGGTCGCTGTTGTCGAGTGACATCACGTCGACGCCGAGCGCGCGGCGCACCATGTCGGCGACGTTGTTGAGGCCCGAGAGGCGGATGTCCTGCGCGGTGATCACCGAGGTGGCGTTGGGCGAGTCGAGCGGGCTCTGCGCGGTGAGCGTCGCGGTGACGACGCGCTCCTCGTAGGTGTCGTCGGCGCCGCGCGCGGGCCCGGTCGACGGCGCGGCGGGCGTCGCGGGCGCGGCGGGCGTCACCGGCGCGGCGGGCGTGGCGGAGGCGGTATTGCCGGTGAGCTGGAGCAGCGTGTTGACGGCGTTGCGGAGGGCGACCACCTGCTCGGCGGAGAGCACCCCCGGCGCGCCCATCGGCCCGGTGACGGGCGCGGCGTCGGGCGTCGGGGTGACGGGCGTCGGGGTGACCGGCGTCGGGGCAGCGGTGGCGGCGCGGCGGCGCTGTTCGAGGTCGCGCAGGGTGGCCTCGACCTCGGCGCGGTCGGGCACGTCCCCCTGGAGGTAGCGCTGGTAGTAGTCGATGGCCCGCTCGGTGTCGCCCACGTCGGAGTACGCGCGGGCGATGTTGAAGAGCACGTTGACGTTGGGGAGAATGGCGTAGGCCGCCTGGAACTCCTCGATGGCGCGCACGTACTGGCGCCGGGTGACGAGGTCGAGGCCCGCGCGGAAGTGGCGGCGCGCCTCGGTGCGCTCGTCGGCGTGGGCGACGCGGGGGAGGGCGCCGAGGGCGGCGGTGAGGCTGAGGGCGAGCAGGGTGCGATTGCGCGTATTCACCGGCGTCTCGTGCGGCGTAGAGGGGTGCGGGTCGGCGGTCCCCCGCAGGACCGCCGCGGACGGTACGCCCGACGCGCCGTCGGAGGGAAGCAACGAACGCGGCCGCTACCGCCGCAGCGCGCGCTCCACCAGCGGGATGCGGTCCTGCCCCCAGTACAGCTCCGTGCCGTCGACCACCCAGGTCGGCGCGCCGAAGACCCCCTGCTCCTCGGCCCGCTTCGTCGCGTCGATGAGCGCCTGCTTCACCGCCGGATCCTGCGTGCGCGCCAGCACCGCGGGCGCGTCGCCGCCGAGGATCTCCGCCAGCACGGCCTCGTCCCCGATGTCTTTCCCCTCCGCCCAGTAGGCCTTGAACACCGCCTCGCGATACCCGTCACGGCGGTCCTCGGGCAGCGCCAGATACGCGCGCATGGCCTTGATGCTGTTCACCGGAAACACCGCCGGGAACTTCAATGGAACTCCCCAGAACTCCGCCCAGCGGTTCATGTCATCGAAGTAGTAGCGGCGCTTGGCGTCGCTCCACGTATTAATGGGCACGGTCTCCTGTCCGATGGACTTGAATAGCCCTCCGAGCAGCATCGGTCGCCACACCAGGGTGGCCCCGGTGCGCTCGGCGAGGGCCCTGGCCTGGGTCGCCCCGAGGTAGGCGAAGGGCGAGGAGAAGTCCCAATAGATCTCGAGCGTGTGTGCCATGGGATTGTGCCTTGTGGGTGGTGGGGAGTCGGTGACGTCGTGGCCCCCTTCCCCGCTGCCGCGCGCCCTACCCCCGCGGGGCGGGGGCAGGGCTCCGGGTGCTGTCAGGTTCGCGCTCGAACTGCCGGCGTGGCGACCCTCCATTCGAGCACTCACGCCGCCATTGTCGGAGCCCTGCCCCCGCCCCGCGGGGGTAGGGCGCGCGGCAGCGG
>JAQBQI010000692.1 GCA_028287085.1 Myxococcaceae bacterium | reverse complement strand
CACCGGCGCGGCCGCGATGGCGTCGTCGGTCAGCGGCGCGGCGAGGTGGCGGGCGAGCGATCCGCCCGCGAGGTAGTCGTTGGTCACCACCGCGAGCACCTCGTCGTCGGCGATGGCGCGGCCGTCGTCGCGCGTGAGGCGCACCTCCACGGTGTCGCCCGCGCAGGTCACCACGGCGCGCGCGCCCGCGAGGCCGAGGGCGCCGTCCTCGGCCCGCGCGTGCTCGCGCAGCGCGGCGCGCAGGGCCGAACCGCGCATGCGCACCGTCACCAGCCGGTTGTCGAAGGGCAGCGTCGCATACAGGTGCCCGTAATCGAGCGGACCTTCGGGCAGGTCGGCCCGCACCCCGCCGCCGTTCATGAGGGCGACCTCGGCGCCCGGGGCGGCGGCGAGCATGCGGTCGGCGACGAGGTTGTTGAGCCCCGACTCCTCCTGGTAGCGCGTGCGCATCGAGCGCTCGACGACCACGCCGACGGGGCGCTCCTCGACGGCGCGGGCGTCGGCGAGGGGGCCGGCGACGATCGCCGCGACGGCCTCGTCGCGCGCGACGGGGGCGCCCTCGTAGTCGGCGGGCGCGCAGCGCGAGGGGTCGGCGGGCTCGCGGGAGACGGCCCCGCAGACGTTGTGGGGGGCGAAGACGCGGCGGCCGGTGACGCGGCCGGTGGCGGCGTCGACGGTGAGGTCGACGCGCCCGAAGGCCTGCCCGTTGGCGTACGACTCGATCACCGGGACGCCGTTGACGACGTGCGCGACCCCCTGGTGGGTGTGGCCCGCGACGAGGGCGTCGACGGTGCCGGGCGGGAGCGCGCGGGCGAGGTCGAAGGCCTCCTCGCGCTCGTGGCACGACGAGAGATCGTCGGGGTCGTCGAAGCGTCGGCACGCGCCGCCCGCGTGGGCGAGCGCGATGACGACGGTGGCCCCGCGGGCGCGCAGCGCGGCGGCGCGGGCGCGCACGGCGTCGGCGAGGGGGCGCATGGCGAGGCCGCGGAAGTTCACGGCGAGCGTGGTGGTGGGGGTGAGCTCGGTGCTGACGCCGACCAGGCCGACGCGCACGCCCGCGACGGTGACGAGGGCGTCGGGGGCGACGTGCTCCCAGCGGGGGAGCTCGCCCGAGGCGGACTCCACGATGTTGGCGCTGAGGAAGGGGAAGGACGCCTCGCGGGCCCGCGCGCGGAGGGCGCCGCGGGGGTCGTCGGCGGGCGAGCGCGGGAAGGCGGCGGGGCCGGCGGGTCCGTAGTCGAACTCGTGGTTGCCGATGGCCGCCGCGGCGTAGCCGAGGGCGTTGTAGGCGCGCACGACGGCGGCGCCCTCGGTGAGGTTGGAGGCGAGGGTTCCCTGGAAGAGGTCGCCCGCGTCGACGAGGAGCACGGCCCCGTCTGACCGTCGCGCGCGGCGCAGGTTGGCGAGGTGCCCCGCGAGCCACGGGAGGGCGGCGATGCGCCCGTGGAGGTCGTTGGTCCCGATGAGGGAGATGAGCACCGTGCCGGCGGGGCGGCGCGCGGTGGGGCGGCGGGCGCGGTGCGCGGTGCAGCCCGCGAGGGCCGAGAGGGCGACGAGCGCGAGGGCGGGTCTCATGGGCGCGCGCAGGGTACGACGACGGCGCGACGTGGCGACGGACGGAGGGGAGCATCCGCCCGCGCCCGCGATCACCGGCCTCGCCCGGAGGGGGGCACTCGCCCACGCCCGCGGGTGACGGCCTCGCCCGGAGGGGAGCACTCGCCCACGCCCGCGATCACCGGCCTCGCCCGGAGGGGAGCACCCGCCCACGCCCGCGGGTGACGGCCTCGCCCGGAGGGCCGCGACCGACCCCGTTCGCAGTCACCGACTCGACCCCTCACGCCCGCAGTCACCGGCCTCTCACGAGCGCAGCAACCAGCGCAGTGAGGACCCCGAATACCGTCGTGGCGTCAAAGCAGATGCGGTCGTTCCCGTTGGCCTATCACATCTCACTGCATACGTATGGGTCCTGGATTCCAGGTGATTCGCGGGGCTGGCATTGTCGCGGCGACGGCGCCCGATCGGTCGGTCGTCCTGGTAATGAGGCGTTGGTGGGAATCTCACGGGAGTTGCAGCGGGACCCGACCATCATGCTCACGGAGTCGATGATCGGCGTCGTCGTCTCCTCGGTCACCGGCCTCGCCGACAGCCGCGGCTGGAGGCTCTACGCCGTGGAAGCAGTGGCATCTCACCTTCACACGGTGATCGGAGCTGCTCTCCCGGCCGTCGCCGTCCTGGAGGAGATTCGAGGAGAGACTTTGCGCTGCCTCGCGGCCCGGGGACTTCACGGGGGCACGGCGCGATTCTGGTCCGGGGGCGGTCACTTCTCGACGATTCATACGATTCCCCAGCTCGAACGTGCGGTGGAGTACGCCAATCGTCATCGCCGCCACCAACCGCAGTGACCCCGGTGACTGCTGGCGTGAGCGGTCGAGTCGGTGACTGCGGGCGTGGGCGGGTGCTCCCCTCCGGGCGAGGCCGTCACCCGCGGGCGTGGGCGGATGCTCCCCTCCGGGCGAGCACGGTGACTGCGGGCGTGGGCGGGTGCTCCCCTCCGGGCGAGCACGGTGACTGCGGGCGTGGTCGATGCTCGCCATCGGGCGCCGCCGCCCTGCGCTACGCTCCTCCCCGATGATCCGCCGGGCGCTACTCCTCGCCGCCGCGCTGGCCGCGTCGCCCGCCGCGGCGCAGCCCATGGCCAGTGAGGACATCGCCGCGCTCCGCCGTCAGGTGGCCGCCGAGGCCCTCGACCGCGCCCGCGGGTGGGAGCGCACCGGCCGCCCCCTCGACGCCGAAGGCGCCTACCACGACGCGCTCGCGGCCGACCCGGCGAGCGTCGACGCGGCCATCGGCTACGCGCGCCTGCTGCGGGCGCGGGGCCACCGCGACGAGGCCTTCGCGACGCTGCGCGCGCTGCCGCCGCGGGCGCTCGCCGACGACGAGACGGTCACCGTGCTGGCCGACGCGTGGGTGTCCTTCGGGCACGCCGACGAGGCGCTGGCGCTGCTGCGCGACCACGCCCGCGGGCCCGTCGGGTGGCGCGCGCTGGCGGCGCTGGCGGCCCGGCAGGGCGCCTTCACCGAGGCCCTCG
>JAQBQI010000663.1 GCA_028287085.1 Myxococcaceae bacterium | reverse complement strand
CGTGGCGCGACGACGGCGCCGAGCTCGCGCCCCCGGCGCCCGGCCCGTGGCTGGCCCTGCACCCGCGCTATTACACCATGGTGTTTGCGCTCACCCCCGACGGCGCGGTGCGCTCCATCAACGTCACCGGGCAGACCTTCGGCTCGGCCGCCGCGGTCGTCGCGCGGGTCCGCGACGTGGCGGGCTACCGCGACCACCTGCCCGGCGTCCGCCAGTCGACCTGGGGCCCCGCCGCCGCCGACGGTGCCGTCCCCACGCGGGCCCACCTGCTGCTGCGCACGCCCTTCGACGCGGGCGAAGGCGACGTCGAGCGCCGCCTCGTCGGCGACGCCACCGTGTTCGTCGACGGCCGCTCGGGCGAGCTCGCCGGCTCGCGCTGGCGCTGGGACGTCACCACCCTCCCCCTGCGCGGCACCTTCCTCTCCCTCACCGGCGTGCCCGACCCCGCCACCGCGACGCTGCTCACCCGCGCGGTCACGGCGCGCGAGCCCTTCCTCATCCCCGGCGTCGCGGCGCTGCGACAGCTCGTCTGGCTGCGCCACATGCTCGCGGGCATTCCCTTCGCCTGACGCCCGCTGCGCTATCGTCGCGCGGTGATGCGCCCCTTCGCCCCCGTCGGCCTCCTCGCGGCGCTCGCCGCGTGCAACAGCAACCCCCCGGCCGCCACCCCCGACGCCGGCGCGATCGTCGATGCGCCCGCGCCGACCGACGCGCCCGCGAAGGACGCCGCGCCCGCCGACGTCCCGCCCGTCACGGTGACGGCCTTCGACGGCGCTCGCATCACGTCGCAGTCCGATCAGCCCAACTTCCACAAGGTGCGCGCCGCGGTCGACCTCGGCGCCGGGCCCTTCGCGCGCGTCACGATGGTCGTCGACCTGCGCTCGACCTGCTTCCCCTTCGAGGGCTGGCGCACCAACCGCCCGCCCGCGGGGCAGAGCTGGCCGGCCGACTGCGACGCCTTCGACCGCAACTTCGAGTTCACCCTCGACGAGCCCGCGGCCCCGGGACAGCCGCCCGCGATCGAGTTGCTGCGGGCCATTACCCCCTTCGGCGGGCCGCTCCACGTCGAGGTCGACGTGACCGACGTCTTCAACGGACTCCCCGGCGCGCACACCCTCCAGTCGATGATTCCCACCTACTCCGACGGCGCCGGGCGCGTGTCGGGCTCCAACGGCGGCTGGAACGTCTCGGCCCGCTTCGAGGTGCAGCGCGGCCCGGCGCCGCGGCGCGTGCTCGCGGTGATTCCGCTGCTCAACCTCTCCCACGGCGCCGACACCGTCGCCGCCGACTACCCCTTCACGCTCCCCGCGGGCACGCGCTCGGGGCGCATCGAGTACCGCGTGACGGGCCACGGCGGCGGCGCCGTCGAGCGCCCCGCGTGCATCGGCCCCGCCGAGGAATTCTGCCAGCGCGAGCACACCGTCGCCGTCGACGGAACCGAGCTCGAACCCGTCGTCCCGTGGCGCGCCGACTGCCAGGACCTCTGCACCCTCGTCACCAGCGACGCGGGCGTCGGCCCTCGCCAGTACTGCCTGGAGAACCCCTGCGGTGCGCTCGCCTCCGTGCGCGCGCCGCGGGCCAACTGGTGCCCCGGCAGCGCCACCCCACCCCTCGAGTTCACCGCCGACGCGCTCAACACCGCCGGGGCCCACCGCTTCCGCTACCGCATCAGCCGCGTCGCCCCGAGCGGATCGTGGCGCACCTCCGCGGTCGTCTTCGCCTACGGCGAGTGATCACTCCGCTCCGTTGACACGCGCTCCCCCGGCGGCGCGACAATCGCGCCCGCCATGCACTCCCGCCGCCTCGCCGTGTGCCTCCTCGCCTCCGGGCTCTCGCTGCTCTCGTGCGACGCGTCGCCCGGCGCGACCGCCGACGCCGCGACCGCCGCCGACGCGAGCGGGATGCTCTCGCTGCGCCCGCGCGCCGAGCCCATCGAGTTCGTCGGGCTGGAGATCGAGCGCCCCGTCACCGCGGCGGAGTTCACCGAGCTCGCGGGGCGCATCTTCGGCGACGCCGCCGCGGCCGGGCAGCGCGTGAGCAACCTCGAGCTCCAGCCCGGCATCACCCTCGACGTCGCCGCCGACCCGCGCACCGCCGACCAGGTGGTCGTCTCGATGCAGCTCACCGCGCCGGGCGAGAGCACGCCGCGCACGGTGCTGCGCGTCCCGGCGTCGTTCCAATACGGGCGCGTCTTCATCGACACGGTGCGCGCCGCGCTCGCCGAGGCCGACGCCCAGTTCGCGCGCGACCCGCACGACGCCGAGCCCTTCCATCTCGAATACAACGCCACCTCGGCGCGCGGCGGCCACCTCACGCTGATGGTCTCCTGGGAGGCCGGCCAGGCCCGACTCACCTTCCGCACCGAGAACCCCCGCACCTCGCTCACGCGGGGTTCGATCAACCGCCAGGCCTTCGACGGCGAGCCCTTCGAGACCCTCTCGGGCACGGTCAACTTCCACCTGTCGCGCGACCAGTTCGCGTTCTTCACCACGCGCGCCTACGGCATCACCTCGGGGGCCGCGCAGAACTTCCGCGACTTCCAATTGGTCCCGCACAACTGGCTGCGCATCACGGTCGACCCGCGCTTGCAGGATCAGGTCGTCGACGTCGGCTTCGAGGTCGTCACGCTCGACGGCCGGCGCATCCCCTTCGCCCGCGCGCCTGCGTCGTACATCGCGGGCGACCAGTTCCAGCAGACCTGCTTCCGGCTGATGGACAACATGCTCGCGGCCGAGGCGCGCCGGCCCGGATCGTCGACCGCCTTCTCGTCGCCCTTCTACTACGACGACCCCAACGGCGGCGGCGTGGTCAGCGTGATCATCTCGGGCCGCGCGGGCGTGTTCAGCGCCGCCTACGCCGTCGAGGCGCCCGCGCGCCGCCTGCGCGACGTCGACTTCGTGCCCTACACCTCGACCCTCCAGATCCCGGCCACGCTGCCGGTGGTGCACAACACCTGCGCCGACCTCGGCAGCGCCGACGCCCTCGCCGGCCGCTTCCGGGTGAAGTTCAACGCGTCGAGCACCGTGCGCCGCAGCGCCAACCTCGACGGGCCGCTGCGCGGCAACATCTGGGGCGACGTGTACCGCGCCAGCGACGTCACCATCACGGGCCCGCGCGACGGCGCCCGCGCGGTGGCGTCCTTCCACTACGAGAACGTGGACATCACCGACCCGGCCAACCTGCGCGAGTACGAGATCCCGGCCGACCTGCCGGCGGGCACCTACCAGCTCCTCGGCTTCATGGACATCGACGGCAACGCCGTCGCCGCCTCGCCGGGCCCCGACACCAACGACCCGGTCACGATCCCCATCGGGTCGTACCCACTCCAGTGCGCGGTGCAGCCCATCACGATGGAGTTCGCGCTGCTGCTCCCCGCGGGCCGGTGAGGGCCGCCCTCCTCCCGCTCGCCCTCCTCGCCTGCGCGGCGCCCGTTCCGGTGGTCCGTTCGGGCGCGTCGTCGTCGACCCTCGCGCCCTCCCCCGACCGCCGCACCCTCTGGATCACCTCCCCCGACGACGACCGCCTCGTCGAGGTCGACGCCACTTCACTGGCCGTCGTCCGCACGCTGCCCAGCGCGGTCGAGGCGGGCGCCGTGGTGCGGCTCGGCGACACGCTCCTCGTCGCCAGCGCCCGCAGCCCCGCGGTCGTCATCCACTCGCTGATTGACAATCAACCCTCGCGCGTCGTGCCGATTCCCTGCCGCGCCGTCGACGCGATGGTGCGCTGGGACGACGCCAGCGTGCTCCTCGCCTGCGGCGGCGACGACCGCGTGCTGCGCCTCACCGCCGGGGGCGAGCTGCGCGGCGTGGTGCGCGTCCCCGGCCGGCCGACGGCCCTCGCGCGCGTCGACGGCGACGTCGTGGCGGGGTGCAGCCGCGACGGAACCCTCCAGCGCTTCACCTGGCCCGAGTCGCTCTCCGGCGGTGTCGCCACGACGGTCGCGCCGACCACCCGGCGCCTCGCCGACCGCCCCGGCCACGCCGCGTCGCAGATCAGCGCGGTGGTTCCCGACGGCGCGGGCGACGTGCTCGCCGTCTACCAGGACGTCGACCGCGACAGCGACCGCGCGCGCCCGCCGGCCGACGGCGCCTACGGGGCGGCGACCGACGGCGACGCCCGCATCGAGCCGCGCCTCGCGGGCCTGTGCGGTTCGCGCTACGCCCGCTTCGACGGGGGCGCCCGGGTGCTCTCGGGGCCGAGCGCCCTCGCCTGGGACGCCGCCCACCGCCGCGTCTGGATCGCCCACCGCTATACCGACAACGTCGCGGTCTTCTCGTGTGACCACGGCCCCCGCCACCTCGGGACCTTCCGCGTCGGCCGCGGCCCGCGCGGCATCGTGTTGTCCGATGACGGCGGCACCGCCTGGGTCGACGTGGGCTTCGACCACGCGGTCGCGCGCCTGTCCTTCGACGACGCCGTCCCCGAGCGCGTGCGCGAGGCGGCGGCGGTGGTGCGTCGCCCGGTCGTGCCGACGCGGCTGAGCGCCGAGGCGATGCGCGGGCGGTCGATCTTCCACGACGCGGTCGACACGCACCTCACGCCGAGTGGCGTGGTCACCTGCGCGACCTGCCACCCCGACGGCGGCGACGACGGGCTCGTGTGGTTTCTGCACACGGGCGCGATCGCGCCGAAGCTGCGGCGCACGCCGCCCGCGTGGACGGCCCGCGCGGCGCTCGCACCCCTGCACTGGGACGGCGCCTTCGCCGACGCCGGGTCGCTCACCCGCGCGACCATCACCGGCCTCATGGGCGGCGACGGGCTGCTCGTCGACGAGGGCGCGGTCAGCGCGTGGTTGTCGTCATTGCCGGTCCCGGCGGCGCGTCCGCGGACGCCCGAGGAGGAGCCGCAGGCGGCCGCGGGGGAGCGGGTCTTCGCGCGCGCGGGCTGCGGCGATTGCCACCGCGGCGAGTACCTGAGCGACGGGCAACGGCACGCGGTGCTGGCGCCGAGCGGCGACCCGGCGGCGCAGCTCGAGCAGGCGGACACGCCGACGCTGCGGGGCGTCGGGGCGCGAGCGCCCTACCTGCACGATGGGCGGGCCGCGACGCTCGACGAGGTCATCGGCGCGCACAACGCGGGCGACCGCCACGGGCGCACGGGAGCGTTGTCGGATGACGACCGGCGCGCGCTGATATCGTATCTGGAGGGGCTGTAGCGGGCGTTCGCAGTCGACGGGTGGCGGTGTCGCCGTTTGTGGCCGCTCGTCAGTGGCGCGAGCCGCGTGCTTCTGCTGGGGTTCGCGCGTTGGCGCTCACCCCAGGCTATAACATGTCGGCGCCCCGGGCGCGGCCCGGGGCTTTCGGACTGGCCGTCAGTGCATATTCCGGAAGATCCCGACTGGTGCCATTGGAT
>JAQBQI010000653.1 GCA_028287085.1 Myxococcaceae bacterium | reverse complement strand
CTGCGCCGCGCCATCATCATCGCCCTCCGCGAGCAGCGCCGCGCAGGCGTCGAGCGCGTCGCGCGCCAGGCCGCGGCGCGACGAGAGCAGGTCGTCGACGCGCCCGCTCCGGCGCGCGTCGAGCCGCCCCGCGACGAGGGACACCGGGGGCAGCCGCTGCACGAAGGATAGGGCGCTCACGGCCGCGCACCCTATCCCCTCGGCCGGCGCGGCGCGACCGCCGACGGCGACGGGGGTGGTTGCGCGGGGGCGCCTCTGCTACGACTCGGCGCATGACGCCAGCGGAGGTCGCAGACAGGCACCGCAAGCGGGCGCGGGTCGCCCTCGACCTCGGCCGCTACGACGCGGCCGAGCGGGAGGCGCGCGCCGCCCTCGGGTCCGAGCCCACCGACGCCGACTCGCTGGTGCTGCTCACCCGCGCGCGCCTCGGCGCCGGCCGCTACGAGCCCGCGTGGGAGTCCGCCCAGGCCGCGGTGCGCGCCGCGCCCGACCGCGGGTACGCCCACTACCTCGCCGGCTTCACGCTCCAGTGCCTCGCGCGCTACGCCGACGCGCTGCCCCACCTCGACCGCGCCCTCACCCACGAGCCCGACTACGCCCGCTACCACGTGCGCCGCGCGCTCAGCCTCGCCGAGACCGCGCAGCCGCAAGACGCCACCGCCGCCATCGACCGCGCCCTCGCGCTCGACCCCAACGACGGCGTCGTGCTCGAGATGTCCGCCCGCGTGCTCGGCACCCTCAAGGACTTCGACCGCGCCGAGTCGCTCACCCGCGCGCTCATCAAGCTCGAGCCCGACAACGCCGCCGGCTTCGGCCGCCTCGCGTGGATCCTCACCGAGCGCCGCCGCTTCCCCGAGGCCGCCGAGGCCGCGCGCGAGGCCATCCGCCTCGACCCCAACCACTACGCCGCGTGGGCCAACCTCGGCTACGCCGCGCTCGAGCTGCACCTCTACGGCGAGGCCGAGTCGGCCAGCCGCGAGGCGCTGCGCATCCGGCCCGGGCTGCAGTCGGCGATGACCAACCTCGTGGTCGCGCTGCGCGAGCGCGGGGCCCTCGACGAGGCCGCGCAGCTCCTGGCCCAGTGCCGCGCGCGCGACGCGACCAACCGGTCCTTCGAGAAGCAGCTCGACGAGGTGCGGCTCGCCATCGCGACGCGCGACAAGGTGCGCCTCTTCGACCGCGTGGCCGTCACCGCCGTGGCCGCCGCGGTCACGGTGGGGGTGGCGCTCTACGACGGGCGCATCGGGATCGCGGTGGGCGTGCTCGCGCTCATCGCGACGGTCATCGCGTGGCGGGTGGGGCGCTCGAAGCCCGCACCGCCGCCCGCGCTGGATCCGTGAACAGCCCGTCGGTGACGAGGTCGAGCATGGCGTCGACGAGCTCGCCGGGCGCCGACACCGCGCGCCGCAGGATGAGCTGGTAGACGAGCTCCTTGATGATCCCGGTGAGGCAGAAGGCGCGGATGCGGCGGTGGCCGGGGCGCACGAGGCCGGCCTGCTCGCCCTGTTCGAGCGAGCGCTCGAGCAGGTTGGCGATCTCCTCGTAGAAGGCGAGCAGTCGCTGGTCGAAGTCGGCGTCGAGGCCGACGGCGGCGGAGAAGAGCACCTTGGCCATGGCGGGCTCGGCGGAGAAGCGCTCGACGAGGCGCATGAGGTTGCTGCGCAGCTCGAACATCACCCGCGTGGGGTCGGAGTCGGGCACCGTCTCGATGGGCTCGATGGTCTCGGCGAGCTGGCGCACGAAGCCCGAGACGAGCTCCTCGAAGATGGCGCGCTTGTCCTCGAAGTACAGGTAGAAGGTGCCCCGCGCGACCCGCGCCCGCGCCACGATGTCCTCGATCTTGGCGTCGTGGTAGCCCTTCTCCGCGAAGACCTCGGCCGCGATGGCGAGAATCTGCGCACGTCGTTGTTCACGGTCCATCGTCGCCCTTCGGGGGCGATCGGTAGCACAGGTCGCGGGCGGCGCCGGTGCCCTTCGCGGGGGTGACAGCAAAGGTCCCCGCGCCGGGGGAGGGCCTTCCGCGCTACGGCGTACCGTGCTGTATACGGGCGAGCCGTCGGTCCCGACGGAACCTCAACTCCCCGCTCCCACACCGATGGAGGGTCTCTCCGAATGATGCAGATGCCAGGCAGCAATGGGCTCGGTCCGATCCAGACAGCCGGCTATCCCCCGGGCGGCGGTGGCGGTTACGGCGCGCCTCCGGGCGGCGGCTTCGGCGCTCCTCCGGGCGGCGGCTTCGGTGCACCTCCGGGCGGCGGTGGTTTCGGTCCGCCTCCGGGTGGCGGCGGCTACGGTGCTCCTCCGGGCGGTGGTTTCGGTCCCCCTCCCGGCGGCGGATTCCCCCTGGGCGGCGGCATGATGATGAGCGGCGGCCGCGTGAATTACACCGGCAGCGGGGGCTCCGTCTTTTCCGTCTGGCTGATGGGCCTCTTCGTTCCGACGATGGTGGTCGCGCTCGCGGGTTTCGGGCCTGCCGCTGGCCTGATGATCGTCGCGATGAAGAACTCGCCCAATCACCCGGAGCCCGCGCTCATGGGCGCCGCAGGCCTGATCTATCTGCTCGCCTTCGTGGCGCTGATCGGCGTGAGCATCGTCGGGGGCAACAAGCTCATCAAGCACTACTGGGAGAACGTGACCATCGAGGGGAATCGTTGCGCCTACCACGGCACCGCGGGCGGTCTCGTGGGCGCGATGATCGTCCCGATGCTCCTCACGTCGTGCACGATGGGCCTGTACAGCCCGTGGCTCGCGTGTCGACTTCGCAGCTGGATCTTCTCCCAGGTCGACGTCAGCGGTCAGCGCCTGGAGTTCACCGGCGACGGTTCGGGCCTGCTCGGCCCGTGGCTTCTCGGCGGTCTCCTCATCATGGTCACCGCGGGCATCTACTTCCCGTGGCACCACAACAACATGCTCGAGTACTTCTGGGCCAACACCAGCATCTCGGGCCGTCCCTTCCGCTTCCAGAAGGACCCGGGCGGGTACTTCGGCGTGTGGCTGCTCAACCTCGTCCTGCGTTCGTGCACCGGCGGCCTCTATCTGCCCTGGGCGCTTTCCAACGAGTGGGACTGGGAAGCCAAGCACATCGGCTGAAGTCATCCGGCAATGGCGCCATGGCCCGTCATCCGTGAGCGCCTTGGCCCCATCGTTCCTCCCGCCGTCATCTGTTCGCTCCTCGCCCTCGTCCCCACCACCACCTGCCTCGTGAAGCTCGCCACCCATCGGCCCTGCCCCGCGTGCGGCATGACCCGCGCGTCACTGCACCTGCTGCGCGGCGACCTCCACGGCAGCCTCGCGCTGCACCCGCTCGCGCTGCCCTCCGCCGTCGCGCTCATCGCGGCCGTCGCCCTCGCCCTCGCCCTCCCCCCGCAACACCCCACCTGGGACCGCTTCGTCCGCACCGCGCTCGCCGTCTTCGGCGTCGCGTTCATCGCGGTGTGGGCGGTGCGCATGGCGGGCCTCCTCCCGCCGGTCTGATCGGTTGTGCTCCTCGCGAGGGAGCGTCTAGAGTCCGCCGCCCTGCCGTGGAACAAAGCCCTCCCGCACACCCCCGCTGGCGCTACGCGGCGCTGCTGGTCCCCGTGGTCGCCGTCGTCGAGCTGCTCGCGCAGGCGGTGATCCAGGCCCGCGTGCCGAAGGAGTCCCACTGGCGCGCCGCGGCCACGTACCTGCGCACGACCCGTCACGCGGGCGACCTCGTCACCTCCGCCCCGCTCTGGACCGACCCCCTCGCCCGTTACTACTTCGCCGACATGATTCCGCTGGAGGACGCGGCGCGGCCCGACGCCACGCGCTACCGCCGCGCGCTGGTCGCGACCATCCGCGGCGGCGTGAACCCCGACCTCCGCGGGTGGCGCGAGACCGACCACCGCGACTTCGGCCCGATCACGGTGCGCACGCTGACGAACCCCTCCCCCGCGACGGTGGGCTACGACCTCATCGAGCACCTGCACCCGCCCGACGCCACGGCCTTTCGGGTCGCCGGCAACGACACCACGCCGTGCGAGTGGCGCACCGGAAACTTCGTCCCCGGCGGCGGCCTCGGCCAGGGCGCGCTCGCCCACCCCGACCGCTTCTTCTGCTCCCCCGAGGGCTGGAACTACGTGGGCCTCACGACCATCGAGGACATGGAGCACCGCGGCCGCCGCTGCATCTGGTCGCACCCGATTCAGGGCGGCGTGATGGTGACTCGCTTCCGCGACGTGCCCATCGGCAACAGTTTTCACGGGCACCACGGCATCGCGTACGAGGCCGAGCGCGGCGACGACCTCGGCAACCAGGGCGGCCCCGTCGAGCTGCGCGTGCTCGTCGACGGCAACGAGGCGGGCCGCTCGGTGCACCACGACGGCGAAGGCTGGCTGGGCTTCGACATCGACACGCGCCAGTGGGCCAACGGCAACCACGAGCTCGCCATCGAGGTGCGCGCGGAGAACGCCGGCATGCGCCACTACTGCTACGAGGGGGACCTGCGATGACGCGCCGACAACGCGTGCTGGAGGCGCTCAAGCCGCACGGCATCGGCGCGCTGCTGGCCTTCGTCTACGTCGTGGCGCTGGTGCGCTCGGCGCCGACGCTCGGCTACGCGCGCGACGAGGGCTTCTACTTCCAGGCGTCGGCGAGCTACGCGCGCTGGTTCGACCTGCTGCTGCACGACCGGCACGCGGCGATGACCCGCGGGGCCATCGACGCCGCGTGGGGCGCCAACCACGAGCACCCCGCGCTGATGAAGTCGCTCTTCGGCCTCTCGTGGCTCTTCCTCCACGAGAAGTGGCACTGGATCGCCTCCGAGGGCCTGAGCTTCCGCCTCCCCGGGATGCTGATGGCCGGGCTCGGGCTGTGGGTGACCTTCCTCTTCGGGCACCGCGCGCACTCGACGCGCGCGGGCCTCGTCGCCGCGGTGCTGCTCGCGCTGATGCCGCGCGTCTTCTACAACGCGCACCTCGACTGCTTCGACGTGCCCGTCATGACCATGTGGGTCGTGGTGCTGTACGCCTACTGGCGCTCGCTCGCGGGCGGCTTCGGCTGGGCCCTCGCGACCGGCGTCGCGTGGGGCCTCGCGCTCGAGACCAAGCACAACGCGTGGTTCGTGCCCTTCCTCGTGGTCACCCACTTCGTTCTCACGCGCGCGGGTGATCTCCGCCGCGACGCCTCGCGCGGCAACTTCCCCATTCCCCTCTCGCTGGTGTCGATGGCGGTGCTGGGCCCCGCCATCTTCGTGGGCCTCTGGCCCTGGATGTGGTTCGACACCGTATCCACGCCGGCGCACGGTCCCGGCCGCTTCCAGGAGTACGCGGGCTTCCACCTCAATCACGCGTACTACAACATGGAATGGATGGGATATAACTGGTTCCATCCGCCCTTCCCGCGCTTGTATTCGTGGGGAATGATGCTGTTCACGGTGCCGGGGATCACCCTCCTGCTCTTCGTGATCGGCCTCGCCGTGATGCTCCCGTCGATGGTGCGCGAGTCCACGGGAGTGCTCGGGTGGTTGCCCATCAAGCGCCTGCGCGCGTGGGCCGACGACCACAAGAGCGACGACCCGCGCGGCACCTGGATGCTGGTCTTCCTGGGCTTCATGGTGCCGATGGCGCCGTGGCTCTCGCGCAACACCCCCATCTTCGGCGGAACCAAGCACTGGTTTCCCGCGTACCCCTTCCTCGCGATCCTCGCGGGCGTGGGCTTCACTCGCGTCGCCGCGCTGCTCGAAGACCTCCTGCGCGACCGCGTGCGCCGCGAGGGCGTGGTCACCGCGGCGCTCGGCGTGCTCGTCGCGCTGCCGCCGCTCTGGCAGACGGCGCACTCGCACCCCTTCGGCCTGAGCAACTACACCCCCATCGCGGGCGGTGCGCCCGGCGCGGCCGACATGGGCCTCAACCGCCAGTTCTGGGGCTTCACCACCGGCTCGCTCGCGCCGTGGTTCAACGCGCACGCGCCGCCCAACGCGGGCGTCTACATCCACGACACCACCTTCGAGTCGTGGAACATGCTCCAGCGCGACGGCCGCCTCCGTCAGGATCTGCACCCCGTTTGGCAGGTCGGCGAGGGCGAGTTCGCCATCGTGCACCACGAGCTGCACATGAACGAGGTCGACTACCAGATCTGGACGGCCTTCCGCTCGCCGGCCACCGCCCACGTGCTGACCTACGACGGCGTGCCCATCGTCTCGGTCTACCGCAATCCACACGGTCGTTAGCGCGCGCTCTCGGGTCGCGGTCGGCGCGCCCGGTTGTGAGATACTCCGCGCGCCAATGGCCGCCGCCGCAGCCGTCCCCCGGGCGGGGACCATCATCGACCAGCGCTACGTGCTCGGGAGCCTCCTCGGCGAAGGCTCCTTCGGCGCCGTGTGGCGCGCCCACGACCAGCGCCTCTCCAGCCGCTCGGTCGCCGTCAAGCTGCTGAAGTCGGAGTTCCTCGAGCAGGAGTCGGCGGTGCGCCGCTTCGACGCCGAGGCCGACGCGCTCGCGCAGATCAGCCACCCCAACATCGTCGGCGTGCTCGACCGCGGCGTCTGGAACAGCCAGCGCTACATCGTCATGGAGTTCGTCGAGGGCCGCGGCCTCACCGGCTGGCTCGCCGACCACCGCCGCCAGAGCGAGCGCCCGCCGCTCGCGCTCGTGTTCGCGCTCTTCGACCAGCTCTGCGCGGGCCTCGAGGCCGCCCACGCGGTGCGCACGCCGGGGCCCATCGTGCACCGCGACCTCAAGCCCGACAACATCCTGCTGCGCTCGTCGCCGCGCGGCGAGATCACCGTCAAGGTCGTCGACTTCGGCATCGCGCAGCTCGGCCGGCGCACCGCCACGCGCTCGGGCGTCACGATGGGCACGCCCCTCTACATGGCCCCCGAGCAGTCCTTCGGTCACTCCGGCAGCATCGGCACCTGGACCGACGTGTTCACCCTCGGCGTGGTGCTCATCGAGCTGCTCACGCTCGACGCCCAGGCCACCGAGGACGACAGCTGGTGGGTCGTCGCCGTGCGCCGCACGCGAGAGCTCCGCGCGATGCTCCATGCCCGCCGCGCCGACGTGGCCGCCGCGCTGTGGGACGT
>JAQBQI010000594.1 GCA_028287085.1 Myxococcaceae bacterium | reverse complement strand
CGAAGACGCCGTCGCCGTCGGCGTCGGACAGCGGGCAGCCGAGGCGCGCGGGGTCGGGGTGGTCGCCGCGGGGCTGGTCGGCGCAGAGGTCGATGCCGTCGTTGACGCCGTCGCCGTCGCGGTCGGTGGGCGCCGGCGGGGGCGGGGTGGCGACGGGGTCGGCCACGCCGCGGAAGGCCAGCGTGAGGCCCGCGTGCCAGTACGAGACGTCGGGCGAGGCCTGCGAGAGCGAGAGCGAGGGCTGCCCCGCGTTGGCGGCGATGGAGGGCACCGCGGCGCGGCCGTCCCAGATGTAACCGAAGCGGCCGTAGGGGCCGAAGGAGACGCCGCGCGTGACCTGGAACTCGAAGCCGAGGCCCGCGTCGAGGCCCGGCGAGGTGACCATGCCGGGCAGCGCCGCGCCGGCGTTGACGTCGACCCAGAGGCGGCCCACCTCGCCGAGCATCGGCTCGAAGCGCACGCCGGCGGTGAGCGTGATGAGGGGCAGGCTGTTGCCGAAGGCGGAGTCGCGGAAGAAGCGGCCGAAGGCGCCGCCGAGCTGCAGCGCGAGCGGCGAGGAGAAGAGGTTCACGGCGACGCGCGCGGTGCCCGCGACGGTGATCGTGTCGGTGTTGACGTCGTCGTGATCGAAGTCACGGATGGTCGTCCCGGCGCCGGCCTCGAGGCGGAAGGTCCACGGCTGGATCTGCTGGGCGGCGGCGGTGGAGGGGAGCGCCGTCAGCGCGAGGCTGGCGAGCGCGGCGCACGAGACGAGGGCAGGGCGACGCATGTTGTTGGGCGCGTGGGTACCACCCTTCGCCGGAGGGTGGAAGGCTCCGCCGGGCCCGCCCCGCCGTTCGACTACGAGCCCTGCGCGTAGCGTTCGAGCTTGCGGTAGAGGGTCTTGCGGTCGAGCCCGAGGGTGTCGGCCGCGAGGGTCTTGTTGCCGCCGACGGCCTCGAGCACCCGCAGGATGTACCGCCGCTCGACCTCCTCCAGCGGCACCAGCTCGCGCGGGTCGTCGCTCGCCACGATGACGTGCGAGCGCTGGTACTGCCGCACCTTGTCGGGCAGGTCGTCGACCGTCACCTGCTCGTAGCGCGCGAGCGCGACGGCCCGCTCGACGGCGTTCTGCAGCTCGCGCACGTTGCCCGGCCAGGCGTAGTCCATCAGGCGCGCGGCGGCCTCGGGGGTGAGGCCCTTCACGCTGCGCTCGGCCCGCGCGGCGAAGCGGTCGATGAAGTGCTGCGCCAGCAGCAGCACGTCGCCCCCCCGCGAGCGCAGCGGCGGCAGCGGGAGGTTGATCACGTTGAGGCGGTAGTAGAGGTCCTCGCGGAAGCGGTGCTCCTCGATGGCCGTCTCGAGGTCGCGGTTGGTCGCCGCCACCACGCGCACGTTCACCGGAACCTCCAGGTCGCCCCCCACCGGGCGCACCACGCGCTCCTGCAGGGCGCGCAGCAGCTTCGGCTGCAGCTCGACGGGCAGCTCGCCCACCTCGTCGAGGAAGAGCGTGCCGCCGTCGGCCTGCGCGAAGAGTCCCTTGCGGTCGGCGCGCGCGTCGGTGAAGGCCCCGCGCTTGTGCCCGAAGAGCTCGCTCTCCAGCAGCTGCGCCGGCATCGCCGCGCAGTTGATCGCCACGAAGGGCCCCGGCGCCCGCCGGCTGCGCGCGTGGATCGCCCGGGCCGCGAGCTCCTTCCCGGTGCCCGACTCGCCGGTGATGAGCACGGTCGACTCGGTGTCGGCCACCCGCAGCAGCAGGTCGTACACCTGCCGCATCGCGGGCGAGTCGCCCAGCACGCCCGGGAGGTGCAGGGGCCCGGGCGACTCCGACGCGATCAGCCGCAGCCGGCGCACCTCGTCGCCGAGCGCGCGGTGCCGGGCGGCGCGCGCCACCGCCAGCGCCAGCACGGTGTTGTCGACCGGCTTGGTCACGAAGTCGTAGGCGCCCACCCTGATCGCCGCGATGGCCGCCTCCATCGAACCGAAGGCCGTGAGCACGATCACCGGCAGGTCGGGGTGCGCCGCCACGACCCGCTCGCAGAGGGCGATGCCGTCCATGCCGGGCATCTGCACGTCGGTGAGCACCACGTCGAAGGGCTCGACCGCCAGCGCCGCCAGGGCCTCGGCCCCCGACCGCACCCCGCGGGCCGCGAAGCCCTTCCGGGTCAGCACCAGCGAGAGCAGCTTCACCAGCTCGGCGTCGTCGTCGACGATCAATACGCGTTCGGCCATCGGGACCCACCTTAGTCCATGCCGGCCGCGGGCGCGGCGGGCTATGGTCGCGGCGAATGAACCCGCCGCACGCCCCGAGGCCCCGGAGCACCGTGCACATCCGCGTCAACTACGCCGACGTCGACCGCATGGGGCTCCTGCACCACAGCGTCTACCTGAAGTACCTCGAGCGCTCCCGCGAGGAGTACATCCGCCGCCGCCACGGGGCCTACGCGGCGATGGAAGACGCCGGGGTGCTCATCGTCGTCGTCGAGGCGAACCTCAAGTACCGCCGCCCCGCGCGCTTCGACGACGTGCTCGCCGTGACCCTCGAGCTCACCGAGGTCGGCGCGGCGACGATCCGCATCGCCTACGAGGTGCACCGCGTGGGCGAGGCCGAGCTCGTCGCCACCGCCACCACCCGGCACGCCCTCGTTTCGCGCGAGGGCCGGGTGCTGCGCGTGAGCGACGAGGTCCGCGCCATGCTCACCCGCGACGAGGCCGTCAGCCGCCACGGCGAGCTCGGCTGACGCGCCGATCGCGCGCGGCGGGGGGCGAGTCCCGTTGCAATCGCTTCGGCGACGGCTCTACCTTCCGGGCCCCGGAGGATCCGATGCGCACCTCGAGTTTCGCCACCCGCCTCACCCTCGCCGCCGCCCTCTGTCTGGGCACGGCCTCGCTCGTTGGCTGCGAGAACGAAAACGACCCCGCCACCTGGGTCGGCAAGCTCGGCGCGGCCAACAAGCGCCCCGCCGCGATGCGCCGCCTGCGGCAGATGTGGGAGTCGAAGCTCGCCACCACCACGCCGCCCAACAACCTCCGCGACCCCGCCGTGCAGGGCTTCCTCAGCGCCGTGATCACCCAGGTCAACGAGGCCTTCGTCGACCACCGCGACGAGATCGCCGTGCGCAAGGAGGCCATCGAGATCCTCGCGGGCAGCAACGACCCGCGCGCCATCCCCGCGCTGCTCAACGCCCTGGAGTTCAGCCCCGGCAACACCGAGAGCGAGCGCATCGCCCTGCGCGCCGCCCAGGCCTTGAAGGAGATGCACCCGGCCAACAACCCGCAGGTCGTGCAGCGCCTCCTGGCCACCATCGACCGCGCCTCGGGCAACTCCGGCTCGGCGCCCGCCATCCGCGAGGCGGTCATCCTCGCCCTCGGGGCCATCGGCGACCGCAGCGCCGTCGACGCGCTCGTGCGCACCCTGAAGCGGCCCATCGACCAGCAGGAGATCCGCACCGCGCGCGCCGCCGCCGACGCGCTCGGCCAGCTCGGCGACGCCTCGCAGCCCGTCGTCGACGCCCTCATCTACGGGCTCTACCTCAACGTGCGCCGCGCCAACGCCTTCAACAACTGCGGCCGCGCCCTCACCCGCCTCGGCGCCGCCGCGGTCGTCCCGCGCCTCATCGCGACCGTCAACGGGCAGAACCCCGAGGTCACGCTGCTCATCAACTCCTTCGGGTCGGTGCCCGGCATGCCCGCCGTGCCGCCGGGCCTCCAGCAGTCGACCGCCATCGACGTGCTCCGCAACTTCGCCGACCGCGCGGCCGTCCCCGCGCTCGTCGGGCTGCTGCGCAACCGCGAGACCGTCGCCAACGTGCGCGGCGCCGCGGCCGAGACCCTCGGGTACACCGGCCTCGCGCTCCCGGCCGACGCGCCCGAGCGCGGCCTCATCTTCGACGCGCTCTCCACCGTCTTCAACGAGGGCACCCCCGGCGGCGAAGACGACATGGCCCCCACCGTCGCCCCGGCCCTCGTGCTGCTCGGCGACGCGCGCACCGTCCCGCTGCTCGTGCGCCGCATCTCGACCCGCGAGATGAGCGACCGCACCGCCGTGCCCTACCGCCTCGGGCTGCTCATGCCGCTCGCCAGCGCCGTGCGCCACGACACCTTCGCGCAGTTCGACGGGCTCGCCAACACCGCCGCCACGCAGCTCGCGGCGATGGTCGCCGAGCAGCCCGACGCCGCCTCGGAGATCGCCCCCGTGCAGGCCCAGCTCGCCACCATCCGCCAGGTGGCCAGCGTCGCCCACGACTGCCCCGACGGCGACCTCGCCTGCTACCGCGAGCGCCTCGCCAGCCCGGAGAAGAACGTCGTCCGCAAGGCCGCGTACATGATCGCGTGGACGGGCGGCGACAACCCCGCCGCGCGCCAGGCCCTGCTCGCCCAGGCCAGCAACGCCGACCTCCTCGTGCGCCGCTCGATCCACGTCGCCATCGACGCCCTCTCGCCGCACGGCTGCGCGGAGTGCGTCACGCGCCTCGAGCAGGTCATCGAGAGCGAGCACGGCCAGGAGAGCAAGTCGCTGCTCCACCTCGAGGCCCAGATGCTCATGGCCCGCCTCCGCAGCCGGTCCTGAGTTGCGCCGCGGGGCCGTCGTGGCGTAGGCAGCGCCCGCCCCCCGCGATGCCCCCCTCCCTCACCGACCCCGCCGACCTCGTCCGCCGCTGGCGCCGCCCCGCCGGCGAGCTCGCCGGCATCACCGCCGCCGCCGCGCGCTTCCCCCTCAAGGTCTCCGCGCACCTCGCCCGCCTCCTCGCCGACGCCCCCGCCGACGACCCCCGCGTGCGGCAGTTTCTCCCCTCGGCCGACGAGCTCGTCGAGCGCGAGGGCTTCGTCGCCGACCCCGTCGGCGACGCCCGCGTGCAGCTCGCCGGGGGGCTGCTCCAGAAGTACCGCGGCCGCGCCCTCGTGGTCGCCACCGCCGCGTGCCCCGTGCACTGCCGCTACTGCTTCCGCCGCGAGTACCCCTACGCCGACGCGAGCGCCGTCAACCACTGGCCCGCCGCGCTCGACGCCCTGCGCGCCGACCCCTCCGTGGTCGAGGTCATCCTGAGCGGCGGCGACCCGCTCTCGCTCCCCAACGCCGCCCTCGCCCGCATGGTGCGCGACCTCGAGGGCATCCCCAGCCTTACCCGACTGCGTATTCACACCCGCTTCCCGACGACCTCGCCCGAGCGCGTCGACGCGGGCCTCGCCGAGCTGCTCTCCGGCACGCGCTTCGCCCCCGTGGCCGTGGTGCTGCACGTCAACCACGCGACCGAGCTCGACCCCGAGGTCGCCGCCGCGGTGCGCCGCCTGCGCGCGACCGGCGCCGTGCTGCTCAGCCAGTCGGTGCTGCTGCGCGGGGTCAACGACACCGAAGACGCGCTCGCCGCGCTCAGCGAGGCCCTCGGCGCGCTGGGGGTCGTGCCCTACTACCTGCACCTGCTCGACCGGGTGCGCGGCGCGGCGCACTTCGAGGTGCCCGAGGCCGAGGCCGTGGCGCTGGTGCGCGGGCTCACCGGCCGACTGCCGGGCTACCTCGTGCCGCGCCTCGTGCGCGAGATCGCCGGCGAGCCCGCCAAGACCGCCGTGGCGCTGGGGACGTAGTCCCTTTCGATGGGAGACGCGGGTCGAGCGCCCGCGGGCGCCGCGAGCGCCGCGAGAGAAGAACCGCAAGGGCGCAAGGGTCGCATGGAACGGAGAAGGAGGTCTCCCGACCAACGGGCCTCGGCCATGCGCCGGTGCGGGGCGGCACTGCCGCCCGACGCGCGGAACCACTCGAGTCCCCACCCGCTCGTCCCCTCCGTTCCTTGCGACCCTTGCGGTTCTTCTCTCGCGGCGCTCGCGGGCTCTCGGCCCATCACGTCCCCGGCGGAAAGGGACTAAGGTTCGATCGATGGCGGCGAGCGAGTTCATCGAGGTCGACGTCGAGCCGGGGCCCGCCCACGAAGACGGGCTCTCGATGCGCTTCAAGCGCGCCGGCGAGGCCCGCCCCGTGCGCGCGCTGACGCACGAGTCCGAGGCCGGGCTCGACGGCTGGTGGACCGTGCGGGCGACCGACCGCGCCGACGCGGCGGAGACGCGCGAGGCGGTGGCGGTGCAGGTCGACGACTCCAGCGACGGGCTGTGCTGGCTCGTCGCGGGCGGGGCCCACGGGCTGGTGCTCACCCACCGCGAGCGCGGCGCCACCGAGCGGGTGCCCTACCTGCTGCTCTCGCTGCGCACCGCCATGGAGTAGCGCCGCAGCTTCCGGGAAGGACATTTCGCGGGGATTTGCTCGCCCGCCGCGCCGGGCGCCGGGCTTAGAATCCGCGCGTGGCTGGACGAGGCGACGCACGCGGCGAGGCGGTCGAGGAGTTCCTGGCGCGGTCGCTGCTGCTGCGGGAGTGCGACGCGGCGGTGATCGCCAAGGTCACGCCGCACCTGATGATCAGCGAGTTTCCGTCGGGCGCGACGCTGGTGCGCGCGGGCGCGCCCGCCGACGGCATCTCGATGCTGCGCCGCGGCCGCGCGACGGCGTCGCTGGTGCACGCCACGACGGGCGCGGCCACGCCGCTCGAGACCCTCAACGCGGGCGACCATTTCGGCGACGTGGGCGCCCTCGCGCGCGCGGCCCACCCGTACACCATCGTCGCCGACGAGGCCTGCGTGGTGCTGCGCATGAAGCCCGAGCTGGTCGAGGCCCTCGTCGCGCGCGTGCCGCAGTTCTCGCTCGCCCTCGCCCGCCGCCTCGCGGCGCGCGCGGTGCAACTCGGGGTCGTCGCGCTGCGCGCCGGGGCCGCCCCCCCGCCGCCGTCGGCG
>JAQBQI010000592.1 GCA_028287085.1 Myxococcaceae bacterium | reverse complement strand
CGTACGCGCGCCCCGCGCCCGGGGCGCCGACGAGCAGACCCGCGCGGCGCGAACCCGCGAGCGACGCGCCGAACTGCGAGCCCGCGGGCCCGGCGAGCGTCACCGCCGTCGCGGCGAAGCCGCCCGGGGCGCCGAGGTAGAGGTACGCCCGGTCCGCGCCCGGCGCGCCGATCAACACCTCGGCCCGTCCGTCGCCGTCGAGGTCGCCGACGCCGACGACGGCCGACCCGAAGCCCGACCCCGCGGGGCCGGTCAGCGTGGCCGTGGGCGCCGTCGGGAGGCCCGACGCCGCGCCGAGGTAGAGGTACGCCCGGTCGGCCAGCGGGGCGCCCACCACGAGGTCTTCGAAGCCGTCGGCGTTGACGTCGCCCGCGACCGCGAGGCTGCGCCCGAAACGAGATCCGGCCGGGCCGGACAGCGTGGCCGCGGGCGTGGCGCTCAGCCCGCCGAGGCCGCCGGGGTACGCGAAGACCCGGTCGGCGTCGGGCGCCCCCACGACGACGTCGCGGAAGTGGTCGCCGTCGACGTCGCCGGCGGACAGCGCGGCGCCGAAGCGCGAGGCGGGCGGGCCCGCGAGGATCACTGCCGTGACCGCGGAGGGGGTCTGGCGGAACGCGAAGGCGCGGTCGGAGAGCGGCGCCCCGACGACGGGGTCGAGCGGGCCCGGGCCGACGCCCGTCGCGACGATCGCGGACCCGAACCCGCCCGCCAGGACGCCCTCGATGCGCCTGCAGGACGTCTCGACGCAGCCGGACGCCGCGCCCACGGAGGTCGCCAGGTAGCCCGAGGGGGCCGGCGCGAGGGCCGTTCCGAAGGTGCTCTCGGTCGGGTCGGCGAGGCGGTTCGTGGCCGCGGCGACGACCCCGGCCGGGCCGCCGCGGTGCAGGGTCACCCGGCCCTCGGCGGCGTTCCCCGTCGCCGCCGCGCCGACGGCGAGGTCGTCACGGCCGTCGCCGTCGACGTCGCCGAGGCCCGCGACCCCGGAGCCGAAGTACGACCGCGTCGCGCCGGTGAGCGTCTGGGAAACCGTGCGGGCGACGCCGCCCGCGCTCCCGAAGTGGAGCGCCACGCTCGACCCGGCCGTGGAGGAGTCGGTGTTGTTGAAGGCGAGGTCGCTGAAGCCGTCGCCGTTGAGGTCGCCCGCCGCGAGGGGCAGGCGCCACGAGCTCGTGGCGATCGAAGCGGACGACGCGCCCAGGCCCGCGGCCGATCCGTAATAGACCAGGGTGCCCCCGTCGCTGACGATGGCGACGAAGACGTCGCCGTACCCGTCGCCGTTGAGGTCGCCCGCGCCGGCCGCGCTGAAGACCGGCGTCGTGCTCGCGGGCGTGAGCGCGGCCGCGGGCGCGGTCGGGAGCGTGGCGCCGCCGTGGTAGATCCGCACCTCGCCCGTGCTCAGCGAGGAGACGACCACGTCGGCGTAGCCGTCGCCGTTCACGTCGCCCGCGGCGCGCCCGCGGACCTGGCTGTCGAAGAGGTTCAGCCCGCCGGTCCAGCTCTGCGCGGCCGTGGGCGTGAGGCCGCCCGCGCCGCCCAGGTGCAGGTTCACCGAGTAGCTGCCGCCGCCGACCGCGCGCGTCGCGGCCGCGTCGGCGTAGCCGTCGCCGTTCACGTCGCCGACGCCCGCGACGTCGACGACGCCGGGCGGCAGCGCGACGGCGGGCGAGGCCGCGAGGCCGGCGGCGCCGCCCGCGAAGATCAGGGCGCCCGCCCCCGAGAGCCCGAGCACGTCGGGGTAGCCGTCGCCGTTGAGGTCGCCGGCGTCGGAGAGCGTGCGCGCGAGGTCCACCCCGAGGCTGGGCTCGGACGGCCCGATGAACGAGGGCGCCGACGCGAAGCCGGCGCCGCTTCCGTAGAAGACCCAGCCGCCGGACGACCCGATTGCGCCGACCACGAGGTCGGCGTGGCCGTCGGCGTTGAAGTCGGGCGTCGAGCCCGACACCGAGGCGACGGCCGCCGAGCGGGCCCCCACGACGAACATCCAGGGCGCGCTCGCGGCGGTGCCGGTGACGCCGGCGGACCGGCCGCGCAGGCGCCAATACCAGGCGCCGGGGCTGAGGTCGGCGGCCGGGGAGGCGCTGGCGCCGGTCGCGGTGATCGTGACGACCCCGGCGGCGAAGGCGCGGTCGCGGGAGAGCTCGACCTGCGCGCCGTCGGTCGCCGGCGCGAGGGCCCAACGGAGCGTCGGGCGGTGGGACGAGACGACCGAGGCCGAGCCGGGCCAGACGGGTCGCGGCGCGCAGCGCGCGGTGCACGGAACGGGGGCGTCGACGGAGGCGTCGGCGGGGGCGTCGACGGGGGCGTCGACGGGGGCGTCGACGGAGACGGCGGGGGCGTCGACGGGGGCGTCGAGCGCGGCGTCGACGGGGACGGCGGGGACGTCGGCGGGTGCATCGGCGGGGGCGTCGGTCGCCGCGTCTGCGCCCGCGTCGGGACGGGCGTCGGGGGCGTCGAGCGGCTGGTCGGAGGCGACGTCCGCTCCGACGTCGGACGCAGCGTCCGCGGATTGGGGCGGATCGGTTACGCACCCGGCCAGTAGGAGCACGGGCCAGGCGAGGTACCCATTCACCGGACACCCCAGGTCAGATCGACGACGCGGCTTCATCAGGCGACACCGGTTGCCCCGGGAGGCGCCGAGATTCAAGCGGCGCCGAGCGGGTTGCCCGGTCGGCCAGGGGATTGCGGCGCCGAGCGAGCGCCACCTCCCCTCCCACGCCCATGGAACGCGTCCCGCCCGCGGCGCCTCGCGTTCCACGGCCGTTTTTCGCGTCCTTCCGCGGGCGCGTCCCCCCCGATGGCCGTCGTCGCCGACCCGCCGCCCCGCGCTCGCTTCCGGCCGCTACTTCACCGGATCGGTCGGCGCGTCGGGCGTCGGTTCGCCCTCCGCCGTCTGCCCCGGCCGCCGCCCCGACGGGCGCACCTTCGCCGCGAGGTCGTCCAGGCCCGCCGCACGAAACATCGCCGTCAGCGCCCCGGCCCCCCGGCGGAAGGCCGCGTCGTAGCCCTCCATCGCCTTGCCCTTCGCGGCCAGCGTGGCGTCGGCCTCGCGGCGCTCGCGGTCGACGTCCTTGAGCGCCGCGGTGAGCGCCGGGAGCCCCGCCGCGAGCTCGTCGCCCAGGGCCTTGCGGTCGACCCGCACCGCCTTGCGCCGCGGCGCCGGGAGCTTCGCCTTCGCGTCGTGCAGCCGCTCGACCGCCGCGGTCACCCAGTGCACCAGCGCCGTCGGATCGGCCGGCGCGGGCACGCCCATCGACAGCGCCGCGAGGCCCTCGTCGCCGTAGTGGCTGGCCACCAGGTCGCGGGTCTCGTAGCCGGCCTGGTAGAGCGCCGTCGCGCCCTCGTCGCGGCGGCGACGGGGGCCGGCGTCGTCGGAGAGTTCCTTCTCGTGGGCGAGGTCGGCGCGGGCGAGCAGGTCGCCGTGCGCCACCACGGCCCGCCCGAAGAGACGCAGCAGCAGCGCCACGTCGGGCATGCGCTCGCCCGGGCTGAGGTGCGCTTCGAGCGCGGCGGTGATCTTCGCGGCGGCCTCCGCGGCGTGCGCCTCGGCCGCGGCGGCGACGGCGCGCGCGGACTTCTGTCGATCGGTGACTTCCTTCGATGGCATGCGTGAACCCTCCAGTGGCCGAAGCTACATGGGCGCCGAGAAGCGATGGAAGAGGGTTGTCGCGGAGGCAGGAAGGGGGAAGGGAATTTGGCGGCGGCGGTGTGTGCGACGAGGGGCGATGGTGGGATGCGGGGTGGTGATGGTGGCGGGCTGCGAGCAGCGGCGCAC
Source organism: Myxococcaceae bacterium (assembly GCA_028287085.1). Classification (GTDB taxonomy): domain Bacteria; phylum Myxococcota_A; class Polyangia; order Polyangiales; genus SCUS01. The sequence goes on along the minus strand of JAQBQI010000592.1, from coordinate 2,983 downwards.
CGAGCTCGTCGGGGGCGCCGGATAGGCGGTGCGGGCGGCGGTGGAGGGGGATGGGCGAAGCAACGGCTCGCGTGCTCTGGGACGGGGCCGCTACAGGGACCAGACCACCCATTGCCCGAAACGTCGTGGTGGGTCGTGGGTGATCGAGCGCAGCGGACGTGGCCGCTGGAGAGTTCGCCAGTCTCCGCGGGGCAACGGGGAGGAGCGCGGCGCACGCCGACGACGCCTCGGTGACCAGAGCGGAGTTCGCTGCCAGCTTCATGTCGCCCTCGCTCCGTGCCCTGACGTCCCGCGCACCACCGTGTACACCTCCGCGCATGCGCTACGAAGTCGTGGTGATCGACGCCGACCGCTTCGCGCCCGCGGACTACCGCACGGCCCCGCGGGTGAGGCAGGGGGTGCGTGACGTGACCTCGACGCGGACCGCGGCCGAAGCGCGGATGGAGGCGTGGCGCGCCCGCGCCGACCCGCTCAGGCCCGGGCCGTACGTGAGCACTGTTGTCGTGCGGGAGGTCGACGTCGCGCTCGTTCACGTCGAGGCCGAGTACGTCCACGTCGCGCCCGAACCCCTCGACACAGCGTCCTGGCTCTGGGCCCCGTGGGCCTACTGGGCAGACGACACGGTCACCTCTGCGCGGTTCATCGAGGAGCGCCCTCGGACGATGGGGGCCGCCGCCGCCGGGCTCGTCAGTCTCATGCGCGGCAGTGGCTCGTCCGACCCGGCCTGTGGGTGGGCGCTTCTGGCCCGCGTCGCCGAGGTCCGCGCGCGGGAGGAGGTCGCGAGCAGCCGGGGCCGCGGGCGCTACGTGCGCGACACGGTGGAACGGCTCCGCGTCGTGATGGTCGACGGCGAGGAGCGTGACCTCTGGATGCGCCAGGGGGAACACGCGAGGGGCTTCGATTGCGACATCCGCGGCGAGCTGCCCGACGACTGGCGGCTGAACCATCGGGGCGTGCTGGAGCCGTGGCGCCACTGACGGCGCGCGGTCGCCCGCGGGCGGCAATGACGTCGACCAGCGCCCCACCTGGGACAGGAGCGATGCGTCACTATGGAGGCGACGCGTCGGCAGGGGGTCAACGCCTGACCAAAGTCGCCGGTGGAGGGATTCACACGAAGCACGAACACGGCAAAAACAGCCGACGCGTCAATGGCTCCCGTCTTCGATCAGGAGGGGATCGGCGGACCAACGCCCCACGTCCTGTGGCACGGGTCCGCACTTACCAGATCACCCATCAGCCCCCGCAGCGGAAGGCGCGCGCCCGCTGGATCGTGTACCCGCTCGGCTGCGACGCGTAGGGGATCAGCACCACGTGCGTCGCGGTGCGCGCGGCCGCGGCGTTGCGCAGGCCGTTCCACGCGACCTGGCGGCTGCGCAGGGAGGAGTCGACGGCGGTCACCTCGCCGAGGGCCTGGCAGCGCTGCGTGGTCGCGGCGTCGGAGAAGCGCACCGCGCGGGCGGCGGGGGTGAGCGGGACCGCGCAGCCGGCGACGGCGAGCGAGACCGCGGCCAGCAAGACCCCGAGGCGCGACCGATGCGTGGCGTTGGGCTTCATCGGGGAGACCTATCGGCCGGGCGCCGCCTTCCCTTGACGGGCGCAGAGCACGTTTCTCCGGCAATTCGTCTGAACCCCCGCGTGGCGTCGCCCCGATCACGGGGAGTCACCCCCGATCAGACCACGAGGAACACGTCATTCACGGCATGGGCGGTCTCGGGGAGTCGGCCAGTCACGCGGACATGATGGGTGCCCACCGGGAGCGCGGCTCCATGAGCCGGCCGCCCTGTCCTCCTGCCTTGGGTTGCATCGCCGACCGCAGGAATCCAACCGCCCAGCGCCGGCGAGCCGCGCCGCCTCGGACGCCGCGGCACGTCCCGTGCGAACAACGCCCCGCGATGCCACGCTCCATTGGGCTCTTGTTCGTCCTGGTGGTCGGCTGCGCGAGCACCGTCAGCGAGAACACCCCCGCCGACTCTTCCCCCAACTGCCGACTCCCCAACGGAACCACCTGCCTGCGAGGCACGCGGTGCGACTCACCCGACCCCAACGCCGACTGCGTCTGCCACGTCGACGGCGTGCTCGACTGCGGCCTGCGGGACTCGGGCGTGAGGTACGACGTTCCGGCGACGATGCTCGACGCCGGGGTGACGCAGGATGTGCCAACGGCCTCCTCCGATGCGGGCCCGACGCCAGACCGGCCAGTCACTCCCCGCGATGCGGGTGCCTTCTGCACGCTCCCCGGCGGAGTGACCTGCCCGGCGGGCGGGACCTGCCAGTTGGGCGACGGGTGCAATCAGTGTCAGTGCAGCGCCGCGGGTGTTCTCCAATGTACGGGGCTCATCTGTGAAGAGGCCGACGCCGGGACCTGTGGCGCGCCCGGGAGCGTCTGCGAGAGGGACGACCAGTGCTGCTCGGGCTCGTGCCCGCCGATGGGCGCCCCGGTCTGGCATTGCGAGTCCGCGAGGCCCATCAACTGCTACGACCGCGCCTGCAACGGGGTGACGGAGTATTGCGAACTCACCTATCGCGACGCGCCCGTCCCCGATAGTTCCCATTGCCGCCCGCTCCCGACGGCGTGTCACGGGACGGCGTCGTGCGGCTGCGTCTCGCACCCCTGCGGGCTCTGCGAGAATCGCCCTCCTGGCGTGGTGGGCTTTCGCTGCACGGGCGGCTGAACCCGCCGTCAGCGCCCGCGGCGCTACAGCCCGATGCCCTCGAGCATCATCGGGTCGAGCTTCAGCATCGCGAGGTAGGCCACCGCGAGCACGGCCATCGCGCACACCGCCGCCCGCGCCGCCCGCGCGCCGGGGGCGCCGCCGCCCACGACGTTGAGCGCCACGGCCGCGAGGTACACCGCCAGCGCGCCGCCGCCGAGCACCGCGAAGGGCGACACCTCGTGGTCGTCGGCGGCCTTCGCCATCGCCGCGCCGCCCGCCGTGAGCACCGCCAGCTGCACCAGCGGCATCGGCCGCCGCCACCGCCGCCA
>JAQBQI010000859.1 GCA_028287085.1 Myxococcaceae bacterium | reverse complement strand
GCGCCGGTGGGTTCGTTGCGCGTCGGCCAGGCGCCGCCGCTGCTCGGCGCGAGCGCGGTCGCGATGGGCAGCGACCCGGTCGACCTCGCGCAGCTGCGCGGCCGCGTCGTGATCCTCGACTTCTGGGCCAGCTGGTGCGGCCCGTGCCGCCAGATGATGCCGGTGCTCAACCAGATGTCCGAGCGCTACCGCGCGCAGGGGCTGACGGTGCTCGGCCTCACCGACGAGTCGGTCGACGTCGCCCGCACCGTCGGCATGCGCCTCAACATCCGCTACACCCTCGCCTCGAACGCCCTCGCGATGCGCAGCTACTCCGTGCAGAGCCTGCCGACGATGGTGGTCCTCGACCGCGGCGGCAACGTGCGCGAGGTGACGGTGGGCACCGAAGCCCCGCAGGCGCTCACGCGCACGATCGAGCGGCTCCTCGCCGAGCCCTCGCCCTAGGAACTACGGCGCCGCGAGCGGCGTCTGCCGGTACCCGACGCGGTGCGCGACCAGCAGCGGCACGCCTCCGCCCAGGATGAGCGCGCCGAGCAGCGAGAGCCCGACCGCCACCGTCGGACGGAGCTGGTCGGAGGCCGACACGCCTTCCACCTGCTGCACCAGCGCGACCGTCACGGTGGCGACCATGATCGTCGCGCCGAGCGCGGCGAGCCCGGTGCCGATGTTGAACATCGCCCGCGACGGCGCGCGCAGCTCGACGACGCTGGCGAGGTCGAGGTCGAGGTCGAGGTCGGTCGCGCGCAGCCCCGGCGCCGTGCTGCGCAGCCGCAGCGTGCCGCGCGGCACCCACAGCTGACACGGCGTGTTGCACGCCCCCGCCGCGCGGATGGTCGGCCCGGGCTGGGCCCCCACGGCCGGGGCGCCGCGCGACTCGATGACGACGTGCTGCGGCCGCGCGGGCGAGCGGAGGCGCAGCAGCACGCGCCCGGGCGCGGGCCGCTCGTCGAGCACGAGGGTGGCCGTCCCGAGCGTCGGGGCGGGGCGCGTCGGGGGCACCCACGGCTGGGCCGTCGCCGCGCGCGGCAGCGCCATGAGCAGGGCAGCGGCGCAGACGCGAAGCGGGAGCGGGACCATCGCCGCGCGGGAGCATCGGCGCGGGCCCGGGCGCGGCGCAAGGGCGACGGCGCGCCCTTGACCCTGCGCACCCGGCAGAACAACCTCCGCCGCCTTCCCCCACCGTTGCAGCGTCGGATACGCAGAGCCCCCTATGACCAAGCGACTCGCCCTGGTGACCTTCGGCTGCCAGATGAACGTCCACGACTCGCAGCGGATCGAGGAGCTCATGCTCGCGGCCGGCTACGAGATCACCCCCGAGGTCGAGGGGGCCGACGTGGTGATCCTCAACACCTGCTCGGTGCGCGAGAAGGGCGAGCAGAAGCTGCGCAGCGAGGCCGGCCGGCTGAAGAAGGCCGACGTCGTGCTCGTGGTCGCGGGCTGCGTCGCGCAGCAGGAGGGCGAGCGCCTCGTGAAGGAGATGCCCTTCATCGACGTGGTGGTCGGCCCCGACAACCTGGCCGAGCTGCCCGCGCTCATCCGCGACGTCGAGCTCGGCGGCGCCCCGTCGGTGCGCACGGTCTTCGACGTCGACGACCCGCGCTTCCTCACCAACCAGGTGCGCGAGGGCGGCGTCGGGGCGAGCGCGTACGTCACCGTGATGAAGGGCTGCGACGAGCGCTGCTCGTTCTGCGTGGTGCCGTACACCCGCGGGCCCGAGCGCTACCGCCCCGCGCGCGACATCGTCCGCGAGGTGCAGGCGCTGGTCGACGGCGGCGCGCGCGAGGTCGTGCTGCTCGGCCAGACCGTCAACAGCTTCCTCGACCCCGAGACCCCCGCCGACCCCGACCGCGACCCCGACGAGTCGCAGTTCCCCGAGCTGCTGCGCCGCATCGCCGCCGAGGCGCCCGGCCTCGACCGGCTGCGCTACACCTCGCCCCACCCGCGCCACCTCACCGCCTCGCTGGTGCGCGCCCACGCCGAGCTCGCCGTCCTCGCCGACCACGTGCACATGCCCGTGCAGTCGGGCTCCGACCGCCTGCTCAAGCGCATGATCCGGCGGTACAACCGCGCCGAGTACGTCACGCGCCTCGACGCGCTGCGCGCCGCGCGCCCGTCGCTCACCGTCTCCACCGACATCATCGTCGGCTTCCCGGGCGAGACGGCCGCCGACTTCGAGCTCACCCTCTCGCTGGTGCGCGAGGTGGGCTTCTCGGCGCTTTACGGGTTCAAGTATTCGCCGCGCCCCTACACCCCGGCGCTGCGCCTGGAAGACGACGTGAGCGAGGAGGAGAAGCAGACGCGCCTGCTCGCGCTCTTCGACGTCTCCGAGGGCCTGACCCGCGCGCACCTCGCGTCGATGGTGGGCATGCGGGTGGAGGTGCTGGTCGAGGGCCCGAGCCGCCCGGGCGCGAGCACGCGCGTCGGTCGCACGCGCCGCAACGAGATCGTGCACCTCGCGGGCGGCGCCGGCCTCGACGCGGGCGCGGTGGTCGTCGCCGAGGTGGCGCGCGCCAACAAGCACTCGCTCGAGGGGCGCCTGGAGTCGGTGAAGCGCCCCGCCCCGCCGCGCGTGGCGCAGACCCACCGGCGCGTCGCGCTGCCGGTGGTGACGGCGTGACCGCGCACGTCCGGGGCGTGGTGCGCGCCTACGCGGGCGCGACGCCCGCCTTCGGCGACGAGGCCTTCGTGGCCGACACGGCCTGCGTGGTGGGCGACGTGGTCGTCGGGCCGGGCAGCTCGGTCTGGTACGGCGCGGTGCTGCGCGGCGACGTGATGCCCATCCGCGTCGGCGCGCGCAGCAACATCCAGGACCTCACCATGGTGCACGGCACCACCGGCCTCGCGGCCTCGACGGTGGGCGACGAGGTCACGGTCGGGCACCGGGTGATCCTGCATGGCTGCACCATCGCCGACCGCGTGCTGGTGGGCATGGGCGCGATCGTGCTCGACCTCGCGGTGGTCGAGTCGGACGTGGTGATCGGCGCGGGGTCGCTGGTCACGCCGCGGTCGCGGCTGGAGTCGGGCTGGCTGTACCTGGGGAGCCCCGCGAAGAAGGTGCGGCGGCTGACGGACGGCGATCGCGCGATGATCGAGGAGGGCTGGCGCGCCTACGCGCACCTCGCGGTGGGCCACCGCTGAGGGCGCGCGGCGCCGCCGGGAATCAGGGGCAGGCGAGCTGCGGGAACGACTCGCCGAGGCAGCGCTGGAAGTACATCTGGCAGGTCGCGTTGTTCATCTGCGCGCTCTGGAGGCAGGTGTCGGCGGCGCGCAGCTGGGTGCCGCACATCGCCGTGAGGCACGCCTGGTCCATGCAGCCCATGTCCTGGGCGCAGGTCTGGATGGCCTGGATCTCGTCGGGGCAGCAGCCCCCGAGCGCGGTCTGGTAGCAGGTCGCGCAGGTCGCGTTGCCCATGAGCGCGGTGTTGAGCGCGTTCTGCTGGCAGCTCGCGTTCATGCCGCAGGTGCAGAGCGCCATGTGCAGGCTCTGGCCGCAGACGCCGAACTCGCCGGGGCCGGCGTCGGGCGTGCCGCGGTCGGTCGCCGCGCCGCGGTCGGTCACGGCCATCCCGCGGTCGGTCACCACGCCCGCGTCGGCGCGCGCGCCGGTGTCGGTGCCGCCGCCCGTCCCGCTGTCGGTCGCCACGATCATCGGGTCGGTGCCCGACGCGCCACAGCCCACCATCACCGCGCCGCAGAGCGCGGCCACCATCCATCGATTCATCGCACTTCCTCCAATGAGAGTTGGGAGTCCATTGTCACTTCGGTCGGGACGTCACTGCTGCGCGCCGCGCGGGTGCGGGTTGGCGCCGCCCGCGGCGGGCCGGGCCGCGGGCCGCCGGGTGCCGGC
>JAQBQI010000557.1 GCA_028287085.1 Myxococcaceae bacterium | reverse complement strand
GGCCGACGTCGGCGCGGTCGACTCGACCGCGGAGGGCGAGGTCGGCGCCGCGTCGCGGGTGTTGTTGTAGAGCAGGAAGGCCCCGGCCATGACGGCCATGCCGCCGATGGCCCACATCGGACCGCCGCCCGCGCGGCGCGGCGCTTCGGGCGCGACGACGGCGGCGGCCGCGGGCTTCGCGGTGACCATCACGTCGTCCTTCTTCGACGCGGGCTTCGCGGCGGCCTTGTCGGCGGCGGGCTTGTCGGCCGCGGCGGGCTTCGCCTCGACCTTCGGAGCTTCGGCGACGGAGGGCTTCGTCGCGGGGGGCGGCGCCGAGGCGGCCGCGTCGCGCGCGATCGCCGAGAGCTGCTTGATGTCGACGATGCCGGAGCTGGTGTCGTCGGTCGCGTCGGCGATCGAGGGGGCGGCGTGGGGACGAACCGAGGGCACCGCGCCGGGCGCGAGCGAGGTGCGGGTGAGGGCCGCGAGGTTCTCGAGGTCCGGGTCGTGTTCGTTGGGCTCGGACATGGCAGGTCGTGTCTCCATCGGTGGTGCGCCGTCGTCGTCGAAGGCGGGGGGCGCGAGGTCGTCGGTGTCTCCGGCTGGGACGCGCGCCGCGGCGCCGACCTTGGCCTCGGCTGCGAGGGCCGCGAGCACCCGCGCCTCCGCCGCGGACCAGTCGGACTCGGAGCGGGCGCGCACCGGCCAGGCGCGCAGCGCGCGGTCGTCGCGGCGCAGGGCGCGGGCGTAGGCGCGGGCCGCGGGGTCGTGCTCGATCGCCGCCGCGACCGCCGGGTCGGACCCGCGGTCCGGGGCACGGTCGAGGGACGCAAGGATCTTCTCTCTAAGCGCGTCGTCCACGGTCGCCTCCAGGATTCACTGCGGGGTCGTCGGGTGCCAGCGCCTCGCCTGGCAGGGCATCCCGGAGCCGACGTCGCGCTTCGTGGACTCGCCACGCGACGGTGCCCTCACTACAACCCAGCACCTGAGCGATTTCTTTGTACGGGAGCGACTCGACGCAGGCGAGCACCAGCGTGGTGCGCAGCGACTCGGAGAGCCCGTCGACCGCGGTGGCGAGCGCGCGCCACGACTCGGCCTGGTCGGCGCTCTCCGCGGGGTCGTTGCCCTCGGCCGCGGGCTCGGGGACGCGCGGGTCGTCGAGGTCGGCGACGACGCGCTTGTGGCGGCGGCGGTGGTTGAGCGAGACGTTGACGCAGATGCGGTAGAGCCAGGTGAAGATCTCGGCGCGCCCGTCGAAGCGCTCGATGGCGCGGTAGGCCCGGAGGAAGGTCTCCTGCACCACGTCGTCGGCGTCGCCGCCCGAGCCCGCGAGGTGCGTCGCGAGCCGGTGCAGGCGCCGCTGGTGCTGGCGCACGATCATCCCGAACGCCGCGCCGTCGCCCCCGCGGGCGCGCTCCAGCCACTGTGCTTCTTCGGGTGTGGTCATTCGGGAGGAGTCTGACGGGCGCGCGCGCCGGGCGGTCTGCGCCGCCGTCGGGCGGCGCGGACGATAGACGAAGCCCCCCGCGCAAACAACATCGACACAGCGTCGCCGCGGGTGACTTCGGGGGGGCGCGGCACTAGGGTCCGACAGGACGCGGTCGGGCGCCTTTTCCAGCCACGAGACCGCGCGGGAGCACCGACGATGGCAGTGGCAGACGATCTCGCGGAGGACATCAAGCGGCTCAAGCGCGAGAAGAACGCGGTGCTGCTCGCGCACTACTACGTCGACGGCGAGGTGCAGGACGTGGCCGACTTCGTCGGCGACTCGCTCCAGCTCTCGCAGGCGGCGGCGAAGACCACCGCCGACGTCATCGTCTTCGCGGGCGTGCACTTCATGGCCGAGACCGCGAAGATCCTGAACCCCACGCGCCGCGTGGTGCTGCCCGACATGGACGCCGGGTGCTCGCTCTCCGACGGCTGCCCCGCCGACCGCTTCGCGGCCTTCACCGCGCGCCACCCCGACCACTACGTCATCTCGTACATCAACTGCTCGTCGGGCGTGAAGGCGCTCTCCGACTGCATCTGCACCAGCTCCAACGCGGAGAAGATCGTGCGCAGCGTGCCGGCGGGGCGGCCGATCATCTTCGCCCCCGACCGCAACCTCGGCGCCTACGTCGCCAAGCAGACCGGCCGCGAGATGCTGCTCTGGCGGGGCAGCTGCATCGTGCACGAGACCTTCTCCGAGAAGAAGCTCATCGGCCTCAAGCTGCGCCACCCCGACGCCAAGGTCGTCGCGCACCCCGAGTGCGAGCCGCAGCTGCTCGCGATGGCCGACTTCATCGGCTCGACCAGCGCGCTGCTCAAGTACACGAAGGAGTCGCCCGCCCGCGAGTTCATCGTGGTGACCGAGAGCGGCATCCTCCACCAGATGCGCCGCACGTCGCCCGACAAGGAGTTCATCCCCGCGCCGCCCGACGCCAACTGCGCGTGCAACGACTGCCCCTTCATGAAGAAGAACTCCCTCGAGGCCGTGCACCGCGCGCTGGTCACCCTCGGCCCCGAGATCACGCTCCCCGAAGACCTCCGCGTGAAGGCCCTGCGCCCCATCGAGCGCATGCTCGCGCTCAGCGTCTGAGCGCGCCGCTCAGTTGCACGAGAGCTCGCTGAGCGAGCACACGTCGACCCCGACCCCGCCCGAGAACCCCGAGCAACACCGGAACACCCCCGAGCGGTCGCAGCACGCCGTCCGGCTGAAGGGCCCGCCCCCGAGGCGGCCGCACTGGCGCGTGCAGCCGCCGCAGTGCGCGCTGTCCGAGAGGTCGGCCTCGCACCCGTTGGCCGCGACGCGGTCGCAGTCGGCCCACCCCCCCTCGCAGGCCAGCGAGCACGCGCCCGCGGTGCAGAGCAGGGCGCGCACGTGGGGCTCGTCGACCGACGGCGCCTCGCACGCGGCGGCGCAGCTCCCGCAGTGGGCGGGGTCGCCGTTGAGCCCCACCTCGCAGCCGTCGCGCGGGGCCCCGTTGCAGTCGGCGTAGCCCATCGCGCACGCGAGCCGGCAGGCGCCCTGGTCGCAGATCCCCTCGGCGTTCTGACCGCCCTCGCACGCCACCCGGCACGCGCCGCAGCTGCCGCGATCGGACCGCAGGTTGGTCTCGCAGCCGTTGGCCGCGTTGCCGTCGCAGTCGGCGAAGCCCGGCGCGCAGACGAAGGTGCACATCCCGCGGCGGCACTCCGGCGCGCCGTTGGTCACCGCCGGGCACGCGCGGCCGCAGGCGCCGCAGTGGCTCGGGTGGGTGTTCACGTCGACGCACGACCCGCCGCACAGCATCTCGTCGAGGCGGCAGGAGGCCGCGCACTGCCCGCCGCTGCACGCCTGCCCCGCCGGGCACGCGCGGCCGCACGCGCCGCAGTG
>JAQBQI010000855.1 GCA_028287085.1 Myxococcaceae bacterium | reverse complement strand
CGAGCGCCCCGCGCCCGCCCCGCGCCCCGCCGTCGTGCCGTCGCCGGCGCCGGCGCGCGCGAACCCCAACGAGGCGCCGGGCTCCTTCGGCCGGCCGATCAACCCGCTCCCCTCGGGCGGCGGCGTGCTGCCCGAGCAGGGCGGCCGGCTCCCCGTCGGCGGCCCCGTCGACGCGACCGCCCCGATGGAGTCGGACACCATCTCCACGCGGACCGCGCTGCTCAACGCCCTCGTCCAGACGATCATCGTCGCGGGGGCGATGCTGCTCGCGCTCGTCGCCCCGCTGCTGCGCCGCCGCCAGGCGCCCTGAGCGCTACGGCCGGAAGCGCCCCAGGCGGTAGGCCGCCGCCACGCGCGCCGCGCCCGCCGCGCCGCGCAGGAAGTCGGTCGCGATCACCTTGGAGGCGCCGCTCTGTCGCTCGACGTAGAGGGTCGGCCGCTCGACGATGCGCAGCCCGTGCGACAGCCAGATGGCGACCATCTCGATGAGGTACACGGGCGTGTCGTAGATCGCGTCGTAGCGCAGCAGCAGCGCCGCCGCCGCGCGCCGGTAGACGCGGAAGCTGTTGCTGTAATCGCGGATGCGCCACTCCATGAGGGCGCGGAGCATGAGGTTGTACGCGCGGCTGCCGGCGCGTCGCGCGAGGGGCCGCCCCGTGACCACGGCGCCGGGGACGTACTTCGACGCGATGACCACGTCGGCGCCGGCCGAGAGGGCCAGCGCGACGCCCTCGGCGACCTCCTCGGGGCGGTGCGCGCCGTCGGCGTCGACGTCGGAGAAGAACGCGTGGTCGGTGTGCGCGAGCAGCCACTCGACGCCGGCCCGCGTGGCCGCGCCGCGCCGGCACCCGGGGCCCGACTTGCGGCGCTTCAGGAGGGCGATGCGCGGGTCGCGGCGGGCGCGCTCCTCGACGAACTCGACGGTGCCGTCGGTGCTGCCGTCGTCGACGACGCAGACGGTGTAGCGGCCGCCGCCGAGGCGCAGTTCGATGTCGTCGAAGAGGGCGCCGAGCGCGGCGCGCTCGTTGAGCACCGGGACGCAGATCCCGACGTCGACGGGGCTCACGCCGGGTTCAGGACGACAGCGCGCGGCCGCGCCCGATGGGGACCACGGTGACGTCGGCGGGGGCCTCGACGTAGCGCCACGGGTCGAGCACCACCGAGCCGGGCGCGAAGGCCCAGCGCTGGAACTCGGGGTGGCGCGTGCCGATGAAGTAGCAGAAGGGCCCGCCCTCGGGCGGGGCGGTGGTGTCGACGTGCGGGTCCCACGCGCGCACGGCGAGGCCGCGCTCGCGGAGGATGTTCTCGAGCAGCACCGCGGGGCTGCCGGTGACCATGTTCGACTCGGGCTTGAAGGAGCGCCCGAGGATCACGATGTCGCGCCCGTGGCGGTGGGCCTCGATGAGGTCGGCGAGCCACTCGGTCTGCCGCTCGCGCTGCTCCATCACGCAGCGGAACCAGTCGTACGAGAGCCCGAGGTTGGCCGAGAGGTGGCTGAGGGCGATGTTGTCGCGCGGGTGGCAGGCGCCGCCGTCGCCCATGCCGGCGCTGAAGTACTTGCCCGAGATGATGCGGCCGCGCGACTCGCGGAGCACGTGCATGACCACGTCGACGTCGGCGTTGGGCACGTGGTGGCAGATCTCCATGGCCGTGTTGGCGAAGGCGATCTTGGTCGAGATGAAGGTGTTGTAGAGCACCTTGGTGACCTCGGCCTCCTCCAGGGTGGTGCGCCGGAAGGGCGCGCCGTGGATGGTGCGGTAGAAGGCCTCGGCGACGTCGGCGGAGCGGTCGTCGTCGACCCCGAAGAGCACGAACTCGGGGTTGAGGAAGTCCTTGATGGCGTCGCCCATCGAGATGAAGAAGGGGTTGTAGCAAAGGCGCGAGTGGGGCCCGAGGAGCGGCTTGATCTCGCGGCGGATGGTGCCCGGCAGCACCGTCGAGACCACCACCACGATGCGGTCTTCGCCGACGGCCTCGACCGCCGCGGAGAGGTCGGCGACGCCCGCGCGCAGGGCGGCGTAGTCGAAGTCGCGGGTCTCGTCGGGCAGGCGCGTGACGCCCTCGAAGCGCGGCTCGTGCGGCGTCTGGATCGTGACGAAGATGATCTCCGAGCGGCGCACCGTCTCTTCCAGGGAGAGCATCTCGATGCGGGTGTCGGCGAGCAGCGCGTCGGCCCCGGCCTCGCGGAAGGCCAGGCGCCGGGTGCGCAGCATCTCGCGCGGGCCCTCGGCCGGGTCGTAGCCGACCACCGTGTGGCCCTTGGACTCGATCGCGAGCGCGATGGGCAGCCCGAGCTTCCCCAACCCAGCGAAACCGATGTGCACGGTCGGTCCTCCAACGGCGGCGCGCGGCGCCGCGGATCAGGGAGTCAAAGCCGATGCGGCTCGCCGCGCAAACTCGCATGGCCGCGGGCACCCCTTCAACTGGAAACGCGGCGCGCTCCGCGCCGGACGCGCGGCGAACGGGGCGCGCGCGAGGGGAGGTTCCGCGGGCGGCGGGCGGCGGGTACGATCCGCGCCCGATGAGCACCGAGAGCCCGCGGTTCGAGATCAGGTCGCGGCGCCGCGCGGGCGTCGCCGCCGCCCTGCTGCTGGCGGCCTGCCAGTCGACGCGCGGCGGCCCCGTGCCCGGCGGCACCGGCGC
>JAQBQI010000522.1 GCA_028287085.1 Myxococcaceae bacterium | reverse complement strand
GCCGGTCGCGGCTGCGCCGGTCGCCCCTGCGCCGGTCGCGCCTGCGCCGACGGCGCGACCCGCCCCCGCGGCGGTGGTGCGACGGCCCGTGGTGGTCGCGCGTCGTCCGGCGGTGGCGCCGGTGCGTCCGGCGCCGGTGCCGCCCGAGGTGCCCGCGTACTCGGCGGTGCGCGAACCGCCCTCGCCGGCGTACGTGCCGCCGGCCCCCGTCGCCGAGCCCGAGCCCCAGCCGAACTACCCGATGCAGGGCTATCCGCGTCGCGGGTTCGGGCGGCGGGGTTACCCCCGGCAGGAGTACCCGCAGGCCGCGCCCGACTACCCGACGGCCCCGGCGCCCGCGCCCATGCCGGTCGCGACGCCGACGCCGGCGCGCGGGGCCTGCGGCGCGTGCATGCAGGGCGCGACCGAGCAGTGCAACGGCTGCGACGACAACTGCAACGGCGTGGTCGACGAGGGCTGCTGAGCCCTAGAGCGGTGCCCCGACGCGTCTGGTGCGCGCTCGGCGACCTCACCCCCCAGCCCCCTCTCCATGAATGGAGAGGGGGAGCAAGAGCGAGAAGCCGAGCGATCTGGTGACACTCCGACCCCCCTCTCCATTCATGGAGAGGGGCTGGGGGTGAGGTCACGTACCAGACCCGCCTGGCGACCGCTCTAGTCCGCGGGGCGAGCGACCCGTATCTCGACGTGCGCGGTGCCGCCCTTCGGCGGGGCCACGGTGATGTCCACGGCGCCGCCCTCGCGCCGCCACGCCGACACCACCACCGACGACGGCAGCGGAACCGGCTTCCTGAAGCGCACCTCCACCACCCGGGGCCACGCCGGCAGGTCGTCCGCGCACTCCGCCAGCGCGCGCGCCACCGTCCACGTGCCGTGCACGATGGCGGTGCGAAAGCCGAAGGGCCGCGCCATCCACGCCCGCTGGTGGATGGGGTTCAGGTCGCCCGCGATGCGCGCGTAGCGCCGCCCGGTGTCCTCCGCGACCCGCACGATCACCGACCGCGACGCGCCGCCCTCGACGCCGGCCGCGGGCGCCTCGCGCTTCGCCCGCTCGCCCTTCGCCCCGCCCTTGCGCCGCGCGAGCGCCGTCGTCGTGGTGCGCCACACCACCGCGCCGTCGACGCTCGCCTCGGTCGCGAGGTCGATCTCCACCCCGAGCTCCGTCTCGCGGTTGCCCACGACGCGCGCCACCAGGTCGAGCGACGCGTCGTTCGGCAGCCGAACCATCTCCTCGGTGCGGTTGGCCACGTGCACGATGCCCATCGCCGCGATGGGGAAGCTCCCGTCGGCGAGCAGCTCGAGGTGCAGCGAGGCCGCCATGAGCTGCGGCGCGAGCGTCGGCAGCGCGCCGTCGTCGGCGAGCCCGCACACGCGGCGGTAGTCGGCGAGCCAGGTCGGGTCGGCCACGACGCCGCGGGCGCGTCGCTCCAACGGGGGGAGCGTCGCGCCGGGAGCGAGCCCCGGGCGGCGCGCGGTGAGCAGCTTCGCGTGGGCGATGAGCAGCGTGCCGAGGTCGCTCACCAGGGCACCTCCTGCGACCACGCGGCGGGCCAGGCCGAGCCGCGGTTGCCGGCGATCTCGCGCCCGTCGGGGGCCGTCACGAAGTTGCCGACGTCGCCGAAGGCGCGCTCGCCGTTGACCCTGCCATCGCGGCGGCGCATCGGGGCGAGGCGCCCGTCGCGGCGCAGCGAGACCACCTCGTGGGGCCCCGGGCGCAGGTCGACGAGGGCGCCCTTGCGCGCGGCGTCGAGGAGCTGCTGCTCGTTGCCGATGGGGTCGGCGACGGTCTTGGCCTTGAGGGTCCAGACGAGGAGGCTGGTCGGGTCGCGGTCGGGGAAGGCCCCCGCGAGCAGGTCGGGCGCGCCGTGAAACTGCTTGCCGATGTCGTTCTGGTTCACGGGGCCGGCCATGAGGCAGACGCCCGCGAGCAGGTCGCACCCGTCGGGGATCTCCGTGGTGCCCGAGATCTCCGCCACCAGCGCGCTGCGCGCCGCCGCCGCCCCGAAGGCCCGCACCGCGAAGTCGAAGGGCAGCCCCGCCGCCGCCACGTCGGCGCGCGAGAGCCCGCCCACGTAGATGCGCTGCCCGGTGAGCGCGAAGGCCTTGCGCCCGCGCGCGGCGTTGCGGCTGAGCGCGCGCCCCGTCGGCAGGTCGGCCCAGAGCGGGATCTCCTCCACCACCCGGTCGGTCACCGCCGCGAGGTGGGTGCGCACGTCGCGCAGGCGCTCTTTACCGCCCTGGGTAAGAACGTCGATGCGCTCGTGCAGCAGCAGCCCGCGGGCGCGCTCGCGGTCGACCCCGGTGAAGTGCGCGAAGGCGTTGTAGCCCGCGCGGCCCACCTGCTCGGCGAGCGCGTCGGGGACGTCCATCGCCTGGCGCTCCCGGTAGGGAGCGGGGGCGCCCTCGTCGGCGTTGACCCCGGGCTGGATGCGCTCGCTGCGCAGGCTGAGCAGCGCCGCGCCCAGGCGACGCGCCGAGGCGGGCGCCAGCGGCACCGACTCGCCGGGCGCGGCGTAGCCCACCTGCGCGACGAGGCCGATGCGCCAGCCGAGGGCGCGCTCCTTCGCGCCGAGGCCCGCGAGCGCCTCGAGCTCCCGCAGCGCCGCCGGGTCGGCCGTCTCCTCCGTCGAGCGCAAGAACACCTGCGCCCGCCGCGCCCCGGCCGAGGCCACGACGGCGGCGCGCTCGATCGCGTCGGCGAGCACGCCGAGGTGCAGCTCGGTGAGGTAGCCGATGGTCGGGATGTCGGGCACGTGGCGGAAGCGCTTGGCCCACGCGCGCATCGGCACCGTGGCGAGGCTCGCGAGGGCCTTGTGCCCGACGAAGGTGAGCAGCAGCGTGAAGGCCGTGCGGTAGGGCCGCGCGAGCACCACGTGGGTGTAGGCCGCGCCGTCGAGCACGGGCACGCCGTGGGTGCCGATGCGCCGCAGCAGCGCCGCCGCGCGGGCCGAGTCGTCGGGCCCGAGCAGCGCGTCGCGGTGGCCCTGGAAGTTCGTCGACTGCCGCGCCGTGAGCACGCCGAGGGAGCACTCCTCGAAGAGCTCGGCCTCGCGCGGCGAAGGGCCCGCCACGAAGCGCGTGGGCCGCGGCAGCGCGAGGACGGCGAGCATCGCCCCGGCCTCGGCGCGCGTGAGCGAGACGCGGGTGCGGTAGCCCACGGGAGACGGCGAATCGAGCCGCTCGGGGAGGTGATAGCGGGAGCGCCTCTCCCCCGGCGCGGCGAAGTCGGCGGCGCGCGAACGCCGCTCGGCGGGCGCCGGCGGCGCGATCGGGATGAACTCGTGGGCCTTGCTCAGGGGCCGCGCGGCGCGTGGCCCGGACACGGACGCTTCGGTCGACATGGCCGCCGACATAGCCCGCCCGCGCGGCCGCGGTCACGCGATTGTGGTCGACGAAATCAACGGAAATCACCGCGTAGAATGAGCGCGCCCGCGTCGCGCGCTACGCACTCCGCCGGTGCTAGGCTGCGCCCCGCGTTGCGCCCGACGAACCTCCCCGCCCAGCTCCGCGCGGCCCGCGGCTTCGACGCCGACGAGGCGCTCGCGGCGAAGGTCGGGCGCCTGCGCGCCTGGTTCGCCGCCGAGGGCCTCGACGCGGCGGTGGTGGGCCTGAGCGGCGGCGTCGACTCGGCGCTGGTGCTGGGCCTCCTGCGCGCGGCCATGGCCGGGCCGGCCTCGCCGCTGCGGCGCGTGGTGGCGCTGCTGCTGCCCGTCGGCGGGCGCGGGGCGACGGGGCAGGGCGAGGCGACGGC
>JAQBQI010000500.1 GCA_028287085.1 Myxococcaceae bacterium | reverse complement strand
CGAAGCCATCTCGATCGCGAACGACCGCGCGGAGTCGATCGACGACGACCCACCCGCGAACGGCTTCGGTTGCGCGCGCGAGCTCTGGCGCTCGATGGGCTGGCTGCTGCCCGGCGCGCCGTCGTCGCCGTTGCGCGAGACGATCACGACGTCCTGCGGATACGCGCGCGTCGCGCTGGAGACGCTCTTGCGCGAGCACCCGGGCTCGCCGAACGAGTCGTATGGATGCTCCGTTCTCGTCGGGTTGCTCCTGGCGGACGAGGACTTCGCCGCGGGGGAGGGACTGGCGGTGCGCTGCCACAACCCGTGGGCCCTCTACAACGTCGCGCATCACCTCGACGAGCGAGGCCTCTCCGCGGAGGCCGCGCGCTGGTTCGCGCGGGCGCTCTCCGCCACGGACGACCCGCAACTCGTCGGCCAGGCGAACCACCGCCTGGGGTTGCTGCGCCTGGAGGCCGGAGATCACCTCGGTGCCGTCGCGCACTTCGAAGCGTCGATGGCCGCCGCGCAGCTCGGGGAGAACGAGCGTGGCTACGCTCTCGCCAACGCGCGGCTGCTGCTCGCGCGCGGAACGTGGTCGCCCGAGGAGACCGCGACGCGCATCGGCGCGGCCGTCCGCTCGTGGGAGCAGTACCGCGTCTTCGCGGACGTGCTGGTCGCACTCGCCGCAGCGGGCCGAATCGACTGGGCGCTCGCGGGCTTCCGACACCTGCGCCGGGTCGACCCCGAGAACGCGGAGTGGGCGCTCGACGAAGCGCTGCTGCTCGGCGAATTGTCCTCGCGCCGGGAGGCCATCGCGGCGTACGACCGGCTGCTCCGCACGACGTCCGAGCGCGGGAGCTTCTCCTCGCTCTGGCACCCGATCTACGTCGCCGCGGCGCGGTGGCACCGGGAGGCGCTGCGAGCGACGCCCCCCGACCGGGAGCAACTGCGCGACGCGGCGCGGCTCTACGCGCTCGTCGGGACAGCGTGGCGCTCGCTTGTCCCGAACTGGTCGCGGTCTGTCTTCCCCGGGCGCCCCGAGCTGCGGTCGCTGTACCAGGCCGAGGCGCTCTTCGAAGCCGGCGACGCCTGCGATGCCGCGTACCTCGAAGCCCTGCGTGATGACGCTGAGCCCGCGCTCGCGCCGGAGATCCGCTGCAAGGCGGCGCTGTGCCGCGGGCGGCGGTCGGATGCTTTGCCCACCACCCGTTGACGGCGACGCTCCGCTGTCCCACCCGGAATCCCGCCAGCGGGTAGTGAAAGAACACTCGCCATGTCGGACGTCGATGGGTTCGTCGTCGCGGTGAGGAAGGCCACGGTCGAGGGCTACCGCAAGCTCGCACAGGTCTACGTGCCCTTCAGGGTCAACCGCACCGGCTCAAGCACGGACATGGGCTCGGGCTCCAACGGGCTCGACTCCAGCGCGATCCTCCGAACCACGTTCTCGGTAGGCGCCTTCGACCCTGCGACCGGGCAGCGGGCCGCGGTGGAGTTCCCGAACTACCGCCCCTACGATGGGGAGAGGTAGTTGACGTCGAGCAGCGCCTGGCGGCGCGTATCGTGCGAACTGTGGGGCGAACCACGCGACGTACCCCTGCCATCAGAACGGCTACTCCTGCGTCCCGATGTGTCAGCGCGAGGCCGAGCCGGGGCGGTGACGCCGTGCGCCTGCGGGTGCCCCTGCACCCACCCCGAGGAGCGCGGTCACAACCTTGCTCGGCTCGCCTGACCCGGCAGCCCTCGGGCCGTTCATGGGGCGGTGGGCGGGGGCACCCTACGCGCCTTCGCCCGGCGGCCTTTCGGCGACGAGCGTCGCGCACCCTCCGCGTCGAACACCCACACCTCGACGTGGCAGACCCATCGGTCGTGGTGGCAGACCCATCGGTCGTGGTCGCGCCACTCCAGCCGGTAGCGTCCAAACGCCAACGTGAACAACACCTCGGGAATGTCGCTCGCGGCGGTGAAATTTCGGAGCAGCTTCCGCCGCCGGCCGCGGCCGACCTTCTCCGTGTACCGATAGACGAAGATCTCCACCGGACGCGATCGCGGGACGGGACCCACCTTCGGGAGCATCGGACGAGTGTCGTCGACGGGTGGGGGGCTCGCAACCCGCCGGGGATGGCGGCCGTCGCGGCGCCCGCCCCCGGTCGCGTCGCCGCGTGTGGGACGGCCGACGGACTTCCGACCTTCCTCACGTGACAAGGCTCCGACTAGGCTGTCCGCGCCCAGCGCACCGCGTGCCGTGCGGACGCAACTGAGCCGCGAACGAGGTGTCGTTGCAGCCGAGCGCCTTGTCGTGTCGAATGGAGGACCGACCTTGCAGCCTCCGCCGCCCCCACACCACGTCAGCGGCCATGGACCGAACGAGCCCCTCGAGGGGCAACCACCTTTGGCGCCGGCTCGTGGTGCGCTTGTCGCTCTCGTCGGCGCCGCCCACGCGGGACTCGCCACGGGGCTCCTTCCAGCCACCGTCGCCTGGTCGGCTGGCCTCGCTCTCCTGGTGCTCGTCGGTCTCGGGTCCGTCGGTCGCGCGCCCGCGGCGGGCGGCTCCGGGCGGGCCGCCGCGGCGGCGCTGCCGGTCGTCGTGGCCGCCATGCCGTGGATCTACGCGGTCGCGTGGGCCGCACTCCACCATCGCCTGCGGCTCGAGGGCACGAGCGGCGCCGCGGCGGGGCCGTCGGGACTCCTCTCCGGCGTCGGTGGGGTCATGAGCGTGGCGCTGTTTCTCGCGACGCGGGCGCCGCGCGGCCGCTGGCCCCGGGTGGCCGCGTGGAGCTTCGTCGTCCTAACGGCGGTGATGGTCGCTGGCGCGCTCGTGCGGCCGCCGCGCTCGGGGATGACCACGACGGGGGCGCTCGAACTCCTGGTCGAGCCGATCGCCGACGAGGCCGACTGGATGGCGGGCGACGATGCGGAGAACGCCGCCGCCGAGGAGATCGCCCGGTTGCCCCTGGCCTCGTCGGTGCGGCTGAGCGACCCCCCGACGGACCTTCGCCGCGCGCACGCGCTCGGGCCCTTCACCCTCGGGCCGGTCACGCGGGCCACCCTCGGAGCACCGCTCCCCATCACGGGCCCCGGTCTGCCGGCGGCGGGCGCCGTGCTCCTGCGCTGTCTCAGCTACGCCGATGCGGGGCTGCGGGTGAGCCTCTACGACGACCCCGCGCGGGCTCGCTGGTTCGTGGTCTGCGACGGGAGCGACTCGCAGCACCGTCCGATGGTCCTCGGAGAGCGAAGCGCCCACTCCCAGCCGATCATCCAGCTGGTGCATCGGACCGTCTTGCACCGCTTCAGCGGGCGCGCGGTCCGGTCCGACCCGAGCCTCGATACCGTGCGCGTCGTTCAGCGTGGGGCGCTCCAAGCGGCGGTGCTCGCCGCGGTGGCCGCGCTCGCGTGGCTGGCGCCCTCCCGTCGTCGCGAGCCCGCAGCCCGCGGCGCGAACGCGCTCATCGTGCTCCTGCTCGCGACCGCGCCGCTGGGGGTGACGTGGGCGTTCGTGCTGCTCCGGTGAGGCCCCGCGGAGAGCAAGCGCGCCCGGGGTCACAGCGACCGTCACGCGCGGAGGCCCTCGTTTTGCCTCTCGGCTCCCGCCGTCGTCGCGCCCCCGCAGCCTCACCTCGGTCGTCCTCGCGCTCGCCTCCGTCGGCGTGCCGAGCCCCACACCGCCACCCCGGCAGGCCGCGCTGGCCAGGGCGTGTCGGGCCATCGACCGACCCGCTTCTCCCATCGCCTGCCGTCGGCCCCGCGACGCCCGTCGGGTGCCCCGCGCCGGTGAGCCGCGCCGGCGCGCCGCTCACCTGTCTCCCCGCGCAGGCCAGCTCGGGGGGTCTACCGGATCGGATCGGCGCGCTGGAGAGTCCGTCCCATGACCGGGAGAGAGCCGGGGTCGCTGCCCTTCCATGGCCCGAGACAAGTCGACTGCGGCCTCGTGCGCCGCCTGCGTCGGGGATGGCGGGGCCGCGCCTTTTTCGCGGTCTTGCTCCTCGTCGGCATCGCGGCGGCGCGGATGCGGCCGCGCAAATGTCGCGCTGAGGCGTGCTTCCAAGTGCGGACGCAGGGGCCTCCCGACGGCGGACCGAGCTCGATCGAGCGCCGGGCCGCGCAAGCGTTCGGCACCCGCGCCAACGTCATCGCGCTCATCGACCGGCTGCGCCTGTACCCGCAACTGCGCGAGACCGAGTCCGACGCCGCGCTCGCCGCACGCTTCTCCGAGGGCCTCGCCTGGAAGGTCGAGGGCGACACGGTTCGGCTCGGGTTTACCGACAGCGACGCCGAGGGCGCGCGGCGCGCGGTGCAGGGGCTCATCGAGCTGTTCGTCCACGCCCGGCGCGACGCCGCGGTCGGGCGGGCGCGCGCCGCGCTCGCGGCCGCCGACGCGGGGATCGAGGCGCTCGACGGGGTACTGGCCGCGCGTCAGCAATCGCTCGACGAGTTCGTTCTCGCCAACGAGGCCATGGTCGGAGAGTTGCGCCCCCACGACTGTCGGAGCTGCGCTCCCCATCGCGCGGACGTCCGCCTCGCGTCGCTCCGCACCCGGCGCATCGAGGCGCGCCTCGGGCAGCTTGCGGAGGTCCTCGGGTCGTTGCGCGACGTACGGCTGTCACCGCGCCTCTCGTCGGCCGAACGTGAACAACGCATCGACTGGCTCGAGCGCGACCTCCGGCAGGCGCGCGTCGCGCTCGAGGAGAGCCAATGCGAGGACGCCGCCGCGGGCGACCGTCCATCGGCCCCGGGCACGCGCCCCTCGCTCACGCGCTCGAACCTCGTCGAGGTCGAGGCCGAGTACGACCGCCTTACCGCCGACGCTACGGCTGCGCGCGCCCTTTACCGGGAGGCCCTCACCCGCAGACTCGATCTCGAGTCCGATCTCCACCGCGCGACCTCGAGCGACCTCGAGTCGATTCGCGTCCTTAATCGGTCCGCGTGTTCCGTTCCCCCGTGAGGGTGTGCGTGCGCCGTCCGCAACCCAGAGCGTCGCGCGATGTGGCCCTTCCGCAAGGTCGCGGCGACGGGCCCAGTCTCGTCGCTCTCGACACGCCGGCTCCTGGTCGAGCCGCTCGCCGCGCCGCGCTGGGGTGATCGACGCCGATCCGGCCCGGGGCGTAACGTGGCGGTGGTGGAGGATCGAGCGCCGCCGCGGGGTCCCCTGAGCGCTGGGTCGATCGCCCGGCCGATGGCGCTCGGCCAGCGCGCGACCCGGGGGATCGCCGCAGCGGTCAGGCTCCCCTTCGCGGTGCTGGCGACATGCGGGTTCGCGGCATCCTCGTGCGATCTTCCCCCACCCCGCCGACTCGCGCCGCTCACCCCGAGACGCGACCCACGGCCCGCGTGCTCCCTCCGCCCCCGGGCGCCGCGGGTTCGCCCCTCCGACCGGTCTCGTCCCTGCTGAGCGCGGGCGATCTGCTCTGTGCGGTGATGACCTTCGGAGAGCCCTTCTGTCGCGTCCCGGAGGTCCACGGCTACGAGCGGTGGCCAGCGAGCTCTCCAGCGGCCACACCCGGAACTCTCGACGACGCCGTGACACCGTGAGTTGCGGGTAAGAGATAGCGGTTTGGCGAAGCGCCTCCGCGAGCGGGTGACGGCCGACGACGAGGCGTCGGGCGCTTCGCCAAAGCGCGGATGAACGAAGCCGCGGAGCCTCCGCGGCGCCGTCAGTCGTCTATGTGGGAAGAGGCCTGGCCATCGATCGACCGGCGCACCCACGGCGGTGCAGTGGGCCGCGCTGCCAGCGACCGCGACCTGTCGGCGCGACCTCGGGAGGGCTCTGTTGTGTGACCCGAGAGCCGCCGCGGAGTCTGTGGGCCGCGGCGTCGCGCGCGGCGCGCGCAGCCGTGCACCGGACGCCTCGCACGCGAGCGCCAGAGGGTGTCCCGGTGGGTCGTCGGTGCGCCGTCACGAGGTGTCCCAAGAGGACGACGTCGGTCGTGCGTCGAGCGGCCGTCGTACCAGGCGTCCGGCGCCACATCGCGCGCACCGGTCGGCGTCGATGCCGGTCAACGCCAGCAGCCGCTCCACCCAGGTCGGCGGCCCGCCATCGACGCTCGGCACCGTGGCCGCGGGGCCGGTCGCCGTCGGCTTCGGCGTGGTCGGCTTCGGCGTGAGCAGCACACGCGCCCGCTCCAGCGTGGTCGTCGCGTGGCAGGGCGCGAGCAGCCCGTAGTGCCGGATGCGGGTGAAGCCCTTGGGGAGCACGTGGTCGACGAAGCGCCGGAGAAACTCGACGCCCGAGAGCGTGCACTGACCGCCGCCCTTCGTGGCGAAGGTCACGCCGCGCTCGTCCATCGAGCGGAGTCGCGCGTTCGAGATGCCGACGCGGTGGGTGTACCGACCGAGGTACGCGTACACCTGCTCGGCGCCGCCGAAGGGCGCCTTGGCGTAGACCAGCCAGTCGGTGCGGTAGAGCGCCGTGCAGAGCTGATCGAGTACGTCGGGCGCGCTGCTCGGCGGCAGCGTCACGGCGCCCGAGGCGAGGCCCTCGATCAGCGCCGCGCGCAGCTTCCCGCGGAAGAGCTTCGCCAGCACCTTCACCGGGAAGAGGTAGTCGCCCTTCGTCGACACCCAGCGCGCGCCGTCCGGCGACAGACCACCCGCGCTCACGACGGCGTGGACGTGGGGATGGAAGAGCAGCTCCCGCGTCCAGGTGTGCAGCACCATCGTGATGGCGGGCAGCGCGCCGAGGCGCCGGGGGTCGCGCGCTAGCGCCAGGAGCGTCTGCGACGCCGCCCGGAAGAGCATCGCGAAGAGCGCCTCGCGGTTGTACCGGACGATCGCCCGCAGCGTCGCGGGCAGCGTGAAGACGACGTGGAAGTAGCGCGTCGGCAGGATCCGCTCGCGGCGGGCTTCGAGCCAGCGGTGCTGGTCGAGACTCTGGCAGGTCGGGCAGTGCCGGTTGCGATACGAGTTGTGGCTCTCCCGCAGTTTGTGTGAAGGCGTGGCTCCTGCGGCGAGGAGTCGCTGGCGGAGGAGATCGACGCAGCCGGGCTATGGGCAGTCGGGCTATGGGCAGTCGGGCTATGGACAGCCGGGCTATGCCCAGCCGACCTATCGGCCCGCGCGGCCGGCGTATCCGACGTCGCGCTGGGGTAGCGGTGGTGGGGGTGGCCGCTGGGGCGGCGGTCGACGGTTTCGCTGACACACGCACCCGCCTTCGCGCATCGCTGGCATCCTCGCGCCGATGCTCACCCGGCTCGTGGCGCTCGCGCTGCTCGTGCTCGCACCGGCCTGCGCGCGACCGCTTGCGTCCACGGCAGCCACCCCCACGCGCACGGCGGAGCCCCACGACGCCGCGACCGTCCGTGACGCCGACGGCGCCAGCGACGCGCCCGCGGTAGCCGAGCGTGATCCCGGCCTCCCCGAGTCCAACGGCCCCTTCGGGCGGGTTCGCAACGAGGCCCCCGACACCTGCAGCGACGAGGATCGTGCCCTCGACCGGTGCGAGCCCGACGACCGTTACCTCTCGCAGGCGCTCCTCGAACGCGACGCTCGGACCATCCTCGACGCCCCGCCCCGCCCGCCGCGCGCGACCCCGTGGGCCTCCTGGGACCGGCGCTCCCTCCCGCCCGGCGTCCGCGGCGTGGCCGACCGCCTGGGGCTCGACGCGCGCGTGCTCGACGCCCTGCGCCGCAACGGCTTCGCGGTGCTCGCCAGCGAGGGCGGCGAGTCCCCTTACGAGGTCCTGCGCGACATCTACGTCCGCGAGCTGCCGCTCTACGTGACGGCCGACGCGGTGCTCCACGCGGTGTTCCGCAGCCACGAGCGCCTCGTCGCGTCGCTCGAGGCGCCCCTCGCCGAGCGCCTCGCCGCGGCCCTCGCCCGCGCCCACGCCGCGCTCCCCGGAGCCTCGGCGCGTTGGCCGCCCGAGGTCGGCCGCGACGTCGACCTGCACCTCACCGTGGCCCGCACGCTGCTCTCCGGTGCCGAGGTCGCGCCCGCCTTCGAGGAGACCCGCGCGCCCGCCAGTCGCCTCGTCGCCCTCGCCACCGACGCGGGCGAGATGAGCGAACTCGAGCTGTTCGGCCGCGTGCGCGTGGTCGACTTCACGGCCTTCGCGCCGCGCGGACCATACGCCGACGACGAGGCCCGTCGGCGATGGTTCCGCGGGGCGAGCTGGCTCTCTCGCGTCGAGTTCAACGTGGTGTCGCGCGACTGCCGCAGCTCGCACCTGGGCGCCGCCCGCGACCCGCGCGAGACGCCGCGCGAGGCTCTCGACGCGCTCGCCCTCGCCGAGCTCCTCGACGGCGATGGCGTGCGCGAGACCATCGACCGCGCCGAGGGCATCTGGTCGTCGCTCGCGGGACACGGTGACGACGTCACCCCGGCGCAGCTCACGGGCCTGCGCGCTGCCGCCAACATCGCCCGCCTCGACGAGCCCGGCGCCTTCGAGCGCCTCGCGCGCGCCGTCGGCGACGGCTTCCCCCGCACCGCGCGGACCCACCCGATGCCCGCGGGCGTGGTGCGCCTCCCGGTCACCGCGTCGGTGCTCGGGGCGCGCGTCGTGCCCGACGCCGCCATGACGTTTCCCCTCGTCCACGACGCGGTCGCGGGGCGCTACATGCTCGGCGCCGCCGACGTCGCGTTCGCGCTCGGGCACGAGCCCGCGGGCCGCTACCTCGCCGCCGACCTCGCGGCGTTTCCCGGACTGCGCGAGGGATTCACTCGGGCCCGCGCGATCGCCCTGGGCCCGCTGAGCGGGGCCGACCTCTACGGCGCGTGGTTCGAGGGCGTGCGCTCGCTCGCGCGACGACCGGCCGGGGTGGCGCCGTCGTTCGCGGAGGGCGCCGCGTGGGGCGACCTACGAATGAACTCGATCGTCGCCGCCTTTGGGCAGCTCCGCCACGCCAACGTGTTGGTGGCGGCGTCGAGCTACGACGGCCGCTCGTGCGCCATCCCCGACGCGTACGTCGACCCGACGCCCGACCTCTACGACGCGCTCCTCGTGTACGTCGCACGGGCGAGGGCGATGATGGCGCGGGAAGGCGACTGGCTGGGCGCCGACGCGCGCCGCGACCTCACGCGCTACTTCGACGAGGCGGAGCGCACCTACAGGGTCCTGCGCCGGGTGGTGGCCGACGAGCTCGCGGGGCACGAGCTCACGGCGGCGCAGCGGCGCTTCGTCGGCTCGGTCGTGGAGGTGCTCCCCTCGTCGATGGGCTATCCCCTGCGCACGGGCTGGTACCTCGACCTCTTCCCGGGCGAGGACGTCGCCATGGCGCCGGCGTCCTTCGTGGCCGACTGGTACGCGTCGGTCAACGCCAACCGGGTCGCGTACCTCGGGGTTCGCGGCACCGCCCTCGGGCTCTTTGTGGTCGACCGCGGCGGTCCACCGCGACTGATGGTCGGGCCGGTAGCAGACGCCTACGAGTACACGGGCCCGCTCGCGCGGAGGGCCGACGACGCGTCGATGGCGCAGGTCGACCTCGCGGAGCGCCGCGCGCCCTGGGCGGCGTCGTACACGGTGGCGCCCTTTGCCGCGCCCGCGATGACCGTGGAGACCTCGCTGGAGGACGAGCGCCTCGGTCGGGCGGTCCCGCGCGCGGTCGCCCGCCGCCTGCTGGTCCGCACGGCGGGGGCGACCGGGACCTTGAGCGTGGAGTTCCTCGACCGGGCGGGGAGCGTCGTGGCGCGCGGCGCAGCGGCGGTCGGTCCGCGCCAGACGCGGCTGACGGTGAGCTGGTTGCCCTCGGTGCTGCGCGCGCTCGCGCCGTCGCGGGGAGAGGAGCCGTCCGGCCTCGTGTGCGGCCGTCGGCTGCGGCTGGACCGCTGGGTCGACGTCCGCTTCGATCATCCGCGACCGAACCGGGACTGCGAGGCGACGTGGCTCATGGACGTCGACGTCGACACCCTGCCGCACCCGCCGGAACCGTAACGTCGTCCACGGGCCCCGGTTCTGGTCGTCGGGCGTGGCGTCGGCGCCCGAGGTGTTCGCGCGTCGAGCCGGAACTTCGGTGGGACGTAAGATGGTTCATCACGCCCGATCGTGGATGTTGTCGGCCGCCCTGCTCTCGCTCGGCGCGTGCGAGTCCGAACCGCTCCGCGCGACCAAGGAGGAGTGGATCGCGCAGTGCCATGCGGACGGGAGCGAGTGCTGTGAAGCTCGCGACTGCCCCGGGGCGGTCGGGCCCACACCCCGGTCGTACTTCGCGGTCGACGCGGCCTGCTTCTACGACTGCGAACGCATTCGCGGCGACCGGCGGTGCCACCCGCGGTGCGACCCGGCTGTGGGGTGCTCCGACCCGACGCAGATGTGCGTGAACTTCGTCCGGATGTACTTCAGCAACCTCGGACCCGGGGGCTGGCGGTGCATCCCGCGCGACGGCCAGACCTGCGAGGCGGGCGCACGGGCCTGCCCCGCCGGGCAGGAGTGCGGGCCCTTCGATCCGACCGACCCGTACGACCCGGCCACGACCCTGCGCCGCTGCGTGCCGGCCGGCTCCGGGGTCAGCTACGGACTGCAGTAGGGCCCTCCGCCGGCCCTACGCCGGGAAGACCGCCTCGATCGCGGCGGCGACGCGGGCCCCCTCGAAGCGCCACGCGGTCGGCGCTGGCCACGCCGAGGCCGCACTCGGCGCCGTGCACGATCTGCGGCAGGGCCCACGCACGTACTCGTGAGCAGCGCGTGGAGCGGGTCGGGCATCGGCGCGGCGGTGCGCCCGAGCTCGAACTTCATCATCGAGGCCGCGGCGGCGTCGACGGCCACGCGGTCGCGGCTCGCGAAGATGAGCCCGGGCGAGACGGTCACGCGGTCGGTGCCACTGCCCTCGGGACCGCCATTGATGAGGGCCGCTCGCGCGTCGACGATGGAGATCAGCGGCCGGAAGGCCCCGTTGAGGATCGCGATGTCGCGCGAGATGCGGTCGGCGTCCCCTTCGGCGTCGTGGATCGGGTCGCGCGACTCGTCGCCGATGGCGCCGATGAGGTTCTTCATCGAGAGCGAGATCACCGCCCAGCGGTGGTTCTTGCACACGGGCAGGTCGATGAAGTGGTCGGCCTCGAGGATCTTCCGCATCGCCAGGATGCCGCCCTGCGCGCGCCAGGTCTCCTCCCAGCCGGGCGGCTGCACCATGCGCCACGCGGCCTCGTCCTGGTTGGGCCGCGGCGCCTCGTAGACCTCGTCCGCACCGGCGGCCAGCGCCGCCTCGCGCATCCCCGTGGGCCGGAACACGAAGTTCGACTGAAAGATTCCCGCCGAGCGGTCGCCTACGATGATCTTCGCCGGGCGGCTGCGGCGCACGAGGCGGATCACCGCCTGGAGCGCCGCGATGCTGGTGGTCACCGCGGGGGAGCCCGCCGAGGCCGACATCGGGTCCACCGCGTCGGGCTTGATGAACACCGTCGGCCCGGGGCGGATCTCGTTGATCCCCCCCAAGAGCGCGACGGCCCGCTCGACGGCGGCCGCGACGTCGTCGCACCCCACCACGCCGACGGCGGCCATGCCCCCGGGCACCGGCACGGCGGGCTCGTCGACGAGGGGCGCATCGACTGCGTCGTCGGCGCCCCCGGCCAGGGCCGCGCTAGTCCAGTTCGAGCGCCCCTTCGACGCTGCCCGCCCCAGGCGCCTGCGCCTCCTCGTCCCGTCGGGCGTCGGCGGCCTGGCCCCGCGCGACCCTGTGAAGGTTGCCTCAAACGCGCCCGATGTCGCGCGCCCTGCGCCCTGTTCGCCCGCCTCGTACCGGTGGAGGACGTTCCGGTCTGGAACGAGGTCTCCTCCCGCGCGCTCGTGGAGGGCCGCGGCGTCGATGAGCAGTTCATGACGATGCCCGAGGCCCTCCTCGCGGACGAGCCCGAGGACCTCTGGCCCGTGGTCGTCACGCGCTACGGCGGGGCGCGGCTGCGCGCGGCGACGGCCGTGCTGACGCAGCAGGCCGTGGTGGGCCAGTCCCTCGACGGGGCGAGCCGCGCTGAGATCGGCACCGGCCGCGGGACCTCGCGCCAAGCCACGCAGAGGATGTTCTGGGCCGCGGTCGGGCGACTCCAACGCGAGCTCGGGCCGCTGCTGCCGCGCAGCGCGCTCACCGTGTCGACGGTCGACTGAGGTATCGTCCCCAGGTGCGCCCCGCACCTGTGCTGCTGCTCGCCGCCCTCGCCCTCGCGGGGCCCGCGTCGGCCCAGCGCGAGCCGCCCGACCCGCTATTCGTCCCCGCGGAGATGCCGACCGGGCGCGGGTGGTTCTGCTTCACGCATCGCCGCGCCGGCGGCTGCTTCCGTCGCGCAGGCCTCTGCGGGGACACCCTGAGCGGCGCGATCGCGCCGCACGTGCACGTCGCGTATAGCTGCGGCCCGTCGCGGACCACCGCGCACTGTCTGCGCGTCGAGTGGCGGTGGGGCCCCTACGTGCGGTGCGCGCCGACGGCCGCGCTCTGCCGGGCGGAACGACGTCGGCTGACAACGCCGCCGCCGCCACACCAGCCGGGCACGCCCGATCTCCCGCCCCCGACTGGCGTCTCGCGCTGCCACGCCGTGGGGGACGTCCCGTCGCGAGCCTCGACCGCTCAGGGTATCGCGCAGCCCGAGGGGTGATGCAGCCCCCGTGGTCGACCTCCGAACTCCGCCGCCTCCTGATCTACCCGCTCCCGCTCGGCACCGACGAGATCGAGCCGCACATCCGCTGGATCGCATGGCGACGACGCCACCGCGAGCGGGCGAGGCGCTGCCGCTCCCGCCGAATGGGGCTGCGGCCGGTCCCGCGGGGCCGGTCACTGAACCTCCTCAGTCAAATGCGGCTGTAGTACTAGAACACCCCTCGGGTTAAATCTGGTTGACCTCCCAGCACCCGAGAGAAGCAGGGATCTTGGCGTGGGAGACCTCACGATCGGCACGATCAAGGGCTACGAACTGCGAGGCAGAAGACCGAGAATTCGCGGCCTTTTAGCCTTTTTCAGGGTCAACCAGATTTAACCCGAGGGGTGTTCTAGGAAGAGCGCCCGCTTCGACAGCACCAACCGCGCAGCGTACTCGCCACCGACGATCAAATATTGCGCCGAGAGTGCGCGGAGGCGAGCATCCCCGCGTGAACCCGACCCTGCTCTTCAGCTGGATCCACCTCTCGGACATCCACATCGGCCACGGGGGAGCGAGCCACGTGGCCGACCAGCAGCTCGTATTGGGTGCGTTGCGCGACGACGTCGCCGCGCAGATCGACGCAGGTCATCCGAGGCCCGACGTGATCCTCGTGACCGGCGACATCGCCTTCAGCGGCTCGTGTGTGGCGAAGGACGAGTACGACCGTGCGGCGCGCTGGCTCCGCGAGGTGGCCGCGGCGGCGGGGGTCGGACCCGAGGCGGTGTACCTCGTCCCGGGCAATCACGACGTGCAGCGCTCGGAGGACAAGCCATTCAATGACGCCGCAGTGCTGCAGGTGCTCAGAGCCGGTACGCGCGAACTGGACCAGGCGCTGGAGGACACGAACGCGCGCGCCTATCTGATGCGGCGACAGTCGAACTACCTCGCGTTTGCCGCGCAACACGCGAACGCTTGTCGGACGACCACGGAGTCGCCGATGCCGTACTGGACGCACACAGTTGCCGGTCGTGGCGGCCTCAAGGTCCGGCTCGTCGGCTTCAACACCGCGTTACTTGCGGCGGACGAGAAGGTGTTCGAGGCGGACCGGGGAAGGTTGCGTCTCGGCAAGCGCCAACTGGCAGATGCCTTTACGAAGGCCGCCGCGGCCGGCGAGGTCGTGATCGTCATGAGCCATCACCCCTTCATCGAGGGCTGGCTTCACGACGAGAAGGAAGCAAGTGCGTGGACGAGGCGGCACGCACACATCCACCTGTCCGGCCACGTGCACGAGGCGAGCAACCAACAGACGCGTTCAGGTGCAGGGCAGGACTTCGTTCACATCTCCGCCGGAGCAGCGCATGGAGAGAAGGAATCTTCAGGAGGGGCGGCGCGGCATGGGTACAGCTTTGGGGCCATCATCGCGCCGGGCGACGAGGTCGTGGTGCGCGTGTGGCCGCGGAAGTGGTCAGATCCGAAGCGACGCTTCCAGCGCGACAACGACGCGGCGGACGATGAGACGGGCTACGCAACCCACCCGCTCCCGCGAGTGAAGCTACCTGCTACGACGCCGCCCGAGCAGATCGTGCAGTCCGGCGCTGCGGCCGACGCGGGCGCCTCTTCCAAGAGCGAGCAGGGGAGCACTGGGCCAGGCGTCCCGCCCGCGACCACGGAAGCCGGGGTGGTGTCCGACCGAGTCGCAGCGGCCGACCGTACTCTCCGGGGCTTGCTCGCGGCGCGACCACGGCTGTTGGCCTGCTTCTCGGTAGGAGGTGTTGACGTCGACGCGGAGACGGTCGCGCGAGAACTCCTCGGCCAAACTGCACGCACCGTCGCGCGCCGCCTCAACGCGGCCTCGGCTGCGCTGGAATACGATCCCGCCGCGACGACGGAAGATCGCCGCGCGGCCTCCGCGCTCTTGGGGCTGTGTCTTCCCCGCGCGGTCGACTGGCGCGAACTCAGCGATCGGGTGAGGGAAGCGCTGGGGTCGGACGGAACCAACGACGTGGAACTGCCATTGCGCAAAGAGACCCTCGCAGAACTCATTCTCGCGGACGCGGACTCGCGCGCGCCCGAGTTCGCCCGCCGCGGCGACGACCTGCCCGTCGGGGTCACGCAGGTCGAGCTGCCTGTGGTCCTACGTGGGGCGGTGATCCCGACGCGCGAGCGCTTCGTCGAGGCGATGGTTCGGCACCTCACGATGGAAGTGGCGGCTTTCAATCATCTCCGGGAGGCGAAGGAGCAGCCCGACTCGAAAGCCGCGATCGCCGACGTGGAAGGCACGCTGCGCGCGTTGGGCTACGAGCGTCCGCTCGGTGCCGCGAGGCCCTACTACGTGACCTTCGGGGAACGCGATCACGGACTCTGGGAGATCGCGCGTGCGGCGCACCGCGGGCGCGACGGCCTCCCCAGCCTCCGCTTGGTAAAGCTCGCCGGATCGGCCAACCCGGACGAAGCCACGATCGTTCAGCACGTCATGGATCTGCTCCCTCGGAGAAGAGAATGAACCCGCCGACCCAGCTCAGACGCATCGACGTACCTCCCAGGGTGGACGAAGGCCAACCGCCCCGGTCCACCTTGGTTCATCTCCCCGCTTTCGGCGCGCACCCGGCGACCGCGCACGTGCTCGATCGCGCCTCTGCTCTCGCGGTCAACGCCGCTCTCGCCGCCGAGCGCCCCCTCCTCGTGCGTGGTGAGCCTGGCACGGGCAAGAGTCAGCTCGCGCGCGCCGCTGCTCAGCTCCTCGGACGACGCTTTCTGCCCTTCACGGTCGACTCGCGCACCGAGACCCGCGATCTCCTCTATTCGGTCGATGCCGTCTCGCGGCTCGCCCGCGCGCAGCTCGCCGGCTCGCTCGGTCGCGGCTCCGAGAACGCACTCGATCAGATCGACGTGATGCGTTTCGTCCAACCGGGTCCGCTTTGGTGGGCCTACGACTGGGCCTCCGCGAGCGAGCAGGCGAAGGTCGCGCAGATGCCGCCTCCGCCCACTGCCGACGACCCCAACGTGGAGGGTGTCGTGCTGCTCGTCGACGAGATCGACAAGGCCGACCCCTCGGTGCCCAACGGCCTCCTCGACGCCTTCGGCCACGGCCGCTTCGACGTCGAGGGACGCGTCGTCGTCACCGCCGCGAAGCCGCGCCCGCTGGTGATCATCACCACCAACGAGGACCGCGCCCTGCCCGATGCCTTCGTGCGTCGCTGTCTCGTGCTGCAAATCGAGCTCCCCAGCGGGCGCGAGGCACTCATCGCCTTGCTCATGTCGCGCGGGGCAGCCAACGTCGAAGGCTGCCAGCCCGAGGTGCTCCGCCGAACGGCCGAGATCCTCGCGGACGATCGCGCGGAACTCCAAGGAACCGGTGTGTGTCTGCCCGGCGTGGCCGAGTACGTCGACTTGTTGCGCGTCGTCGTCGAGTCGGCACGGAACGTCGAGGCGCAGCTCGCTCTACTTGAGGAAGTGAAGCGCCTGGCGACCCGCAAACATCCGCGAGAGCGCGGCGGTTGAGGTCGCTCGTCGGGCTCGTCGATCTTGCTCGGGTCGTGGCCTCGTTCCCACGCGATGAAGCGTGCGACGCGGTGACGGTCGTGGGCTTCGATCGGGCGGAGACCCCTGCCGTCGACGTTCCAGAAGTACCGCCGCGCGAGCGGTACCAACCCCAGCCCTCGCCACAGCAACGCTTTGACGATGCGGTAGCAGGCCTGGAAACCACGCCGACAGACGAACCCGCATCTTTCTGGCGCGCTGAGCGCTACCTGCCGCCCGCCGCTTCCGAACAGGGCACGCCGCGCGACGAAGCCGTCGGCCTCAGCTCCGCGGAAGCCCGGGGCGAAGGAGATTCGCTCTTCGCGGCCCCAGAACCTCCTCCGCTCACGCCCTGGCGACGATTGTGGCCCGTGTTGCAGTCGGCACTCCACGCGGTGCGCGCGGCGAAGGAACCCGACGTGAACGAACTGGTCCGCTGCTGGTTGCGGGGCGAGCCGGTGGTGGTCGTCCCGCGCGTGCAGCGGCGCGCATGGGCCGATCGGGCGTCGCTGTGGATCGATCGCAATCCCAAGTTGGTTCCGCTGTGGCATGACCAGCGGCGCGTGGAGCGCGGGTTGCGCGCCGTGTTTGGTCGGGCGCTCGACGTCCGCTGGCTCGACCGAGCGGCGCATGCGCGGGCGGCGCGGTCGCCGCGAGGATGGATCGAGGGACACCGGCCCGACCCCGTGCGGCCGGTCCTGATTCTCGGTGACCTGGGTGGGCGCGCCGAGGTGGACCGTCAGCGCTGGCGCGAGGCGCTGCGAGCCCTCCACGCGGCGGGAGTCCAGGCTACAGCGCTGGTGCCGCAGTCCGCGCGCGAGATGGACCAGTCGTCTGCGCGCGTCGTGTCCTGGGAGATGCGCGCCTCGCATGATGACCCCGCCGCACTCGATCGTCTCATGCTGATCGCCTCCGCGGCGTCGACGGCGCCGCCCGGGCTTCTGCGCGCGCTGCGCTGGCTGCTCCCGGAGGCCACCGTCGGGACCGAGCTTGAGGCGTGGAACCATCCGGCCGTCGAGGCCGCCGACGGGACGGGCCTGCTGCTGCGCTCGAAGATGCGCGCGACGTTGCGCGCGCGGTTTCGTGAGCTCGATGAAAGCCTCCAACGGCGCGTGGACGAAGTTCTGCGTCGGTGGCGCGCGCGAGCGCCCGCAGAACTGCGCTACGCGGAGGCGATCGCGTGGCGACAGTTCGCCTCGCCCGCGGTGGGTCGCGCGGACCACGCGGAAGCGGTGAGCTACATGGAGCGCCTTGCCGTCACGCTATCGCGGCCCGAGCGCGGTTCGATGGAGCGCGACGGCCTCCGGCACTACGGCGGTGCGATGCTCGACGGAATGCCGGCCTCGGGCTACCGCGAGGTACCCGCTCTCGCGCGTATCTGGGACGCGGCGCACGAAGGGACGGACGAGGTCGAACCGCCCGAAGGCGTCGACATCGCGGCGCTGCGCGCGGCGAGGCGCGGCGAGAGGCCGACGATGGCCTGGGCGCTGCGTCAGGTGGGCGGTGCGCTGACCTACGCTCCGCTCGGCGACGCATCGCAGGCCGACCACGTGCGCCCCGGAAGCCCCGTCGCGACGCTGGAGGCGTCGGGGCCGGAGCTGCTGCTGTCTCGGCCTGTCTCCCGCCTGCAGCAGATGATTCATCGGGGTCTCACCACGTCGCTCGGTGGGGCGGAGCAGCTGACGCTCGATGCGGCCCGCGGGGCGTTGCAGCTGCGGCGCTGGTCGCGGGACCGATGGGCTCGCGCGGCAGGTCGTGATCGCCACGGCCTCTGGGCGTTGTTCACGGTGGGCAGGGTGGAGTATCGGATGCGATGGATCCCACCAGGCCGCTTCGAGATGGGCTCGCCCGAGGACGAGGCGGGGCGCCTCTCGGAGGAAGGACCGCAGCACCAGGTGGCGCTGACGAGCGGGTACTGGCTTGGAGAGACCCCGGTGACGCATGGACTGTGGGCGGCGGTGATGGGGCTGACTCCGACCGCGACAGTCAGGGTCTATGAGATCGCGGAGGATCTCAAGGTGGATACCGACGCCGTTCTGCAGAAGATCCGCGCGCTCGGGATCGAAGCGAGGAACAAGATGTCCAAGGTCGA
Source organism: Myxococcaceae bacterium (assembly GCA_028287085.1). GTDB lineage: Bacteria > Myxococcota_A > Polyangia > Polyangiales > SCUS01. Next base: position 18,314 of record JAQBQI010000500.1, on the reverse strand, counting down.
CGCGGCGTACCTCGACCAGATCCGAACAGTGCTGCTTCGCGAGAAGCAAGCGCAGTTCGTGGAGGTCGAGGTCGCCCCGGGCGTGAAGAAGCTGAGACGCGTGGAACCCCCGCCCAAGCGGGAGCCGGAGCCCGCGATCCGCGCGGTCGAACCCCTACCGAAACCAGTTCGATTCGGAGACTCGGATCGCTCGGTGGACGGTGTCAGTTGGAGCGACTGCGCGGTGTTCGTGAGCGTGCTCAACGAGCGTGTCGAAGGTCTCGGAGTTCGCCTGCCGACGGAGGCGGAGTGGGAGTACGCATGCCGCGCAGGGACCGCGACGGCGACCTGGGTGGGAAACCTCACGCTGTCGGACGATGCCGTTCGTGCGAAGGAGCTGGACGCGATCGCGAGGTACGGTGGGGACATCGTCGGCGGAACGAGCGATGGTCTCAGGAGGGTGCCGAATCCGCACGGCCTCTACGATCTCCTTGGCAACGTTCAGGAGTGGTGTGCGGACTGGAGTGGCCCCTACGACGCATCGCCTGCGGTTGATCCCATCGGGCCATCGACGGGCTCGGCGCGGGTCGCTCGTGGCGGCTCCTGGATCGACCACGCGCGGAGCCTCCGGGCGGCGGCTCGCTTCGCACACAGCCCTGACGAACGTGTTCACGGGGTCGGTCTCCGGCTCGGTCGAGGTCCGCAGTGACGATCGGTAAGAGGTCAGAAGAGATGGGCGTTCGGACGCTCACGGAGAGGGACGCCGAGGGTATCGACCGGGGTAGGAGCGCGAGCGTTTGAGACGGCACGCCACGACCATCCCCGTCCGCCGTTGCGAGACCTACGAGCGGGAGCAAGACCGGCGCTTCTCGACCGATTGCGCGGCGGTGCTATGAGCGCGAACCCCTTGCGCTCAGGGCTACCGCCGCGGTGGGCTACTGCCTGGGGCGACGACCGCTACGGCCCCTTCGTGGCCTTTGCGGTGGCTGGGGCAGAGCAACGGATGCGATGGGTCCCGCCGGGCTGCCTGGAGATGGGCTCGACCCGAATCGAGGCGGGGCGGCGGCGAGACGAGACCAGACACTCGGTGGTGATCACGCGGGGCTACTGGCTCGGCGACACGCCCGTGACGCAAGCGCTGTGGGAGGCAGTCATGAGAGCGGATCCCGCCCGATTCAAGGGTGCCGATTGGCCGGTGGAACTTGTGAGCTGGGAGGACTGCTCCGACTTCGTCCGCGCGCTCAACGATGGCGTGGATGGCCTTGGGGTTCGCCTGCCGACCGAGGCGGAGTGGGAGTACGCGTGCCGCGCGGGGACCACGGCAGCAACCTGGGCCGGGGCCTTGACCCTGACGGCGAACGGCACTCGCGCGAAGGAACTGGACTCGATCGCATGGTACGCGGCGAACAGCGGCAACACGTCGCACGCCGTTCGAGGGAAGGCGCCGAATCCCCGCGGCCTCTACGACATGCTGGGCAACGTCTGGGAGTGGTGCTCGGACTGGCACGGGGCCTACGACGGGAGACCCGCGGTCGATCCCACCGGACCGTCGAAAGGCGCGACGCGGGTCATCCGTGGGGGCTCGTGGGAGGATCATCCCAGGGCCGTTCGCGCCTCGGTGCGCGATGCGCTCCATCCGCGTGACGGCAGACCCACCGTCGGGTTTCGACTGGCTCGAGGAGGCGAGTAGGAGGCGAGAATCGAGAACCGAAACGTGGCGCTCAGACAGACGCTGTTCGAGAACGAACCTCGCATTGCGGGCGTCACCCGACGTGGCCCGCCTCAGTCGTCCTTCGAGATCGCGTGCTCGTAACCCTCATAACTCTCGCCATCCATCCCGCCCATGTACTCCTCCTCCAGATACGCCATCATCTCGATGCGCTCCGGATCGGTGATGGTGAGCTGCTCGTCCGTGCCTTCACGAGACACGCCATAGCGGTCGCCCGCAAGGCGCTTGCAGGAGAACGGCGACCCCAAGGACTCGACGCGATCAAGCGCGTTGTAAAGCCACGCGGGTTCCGCCGGATGGGCGTCCTCGCTGACATGATCCCCAATCCACGCCCGAAAATCGCTGCTCGACGATGGCATGGTCGAAGCCTAGCCACGGATCTTCAACCGACAAGATCCCACCCAGACCTTTCCCAGAACGACGAGCTCGATGCGGGCGCGCGACGGGACGTGGGGCACGGCCCCGACCTCGATCGCCGAGGGGTCAACGACGTCGTTGAGGTCGCAGAGCAGCCACCAGAGGTTCGCGTCGTCCACGCCGCGTGCGCGAGCAGGCCCAGCCGGTCGCCCGCGCGCCAAGTGTGCAGCGCGTCGTCGGCCGACGGCACGAGGCGCACGGGCTGCCGCGGGCCAAAGAAGACCTCGCCCGTCCGCGCTTCCCAGTAGCGCGGCTCGCGGGCCCAAGGGCTCGACCGCAGGAGGTTCACGCGCCGCGCCGCACGTCGTCGGCCGACAGGTCGCCCGCGGCGGGCGCCTCGTCGAGCGCGATCGTCGCCTTAGTGCCGCCCGACCGGAGGGTCTCCGGGTCGAACCACGGCCCGAACCCAAGCTCGATCTTGCCGACGGTGCAGCAAAGGGTCTTCCACGCGCCGAAGTGCAGACGCACCGGGTGTGCGCCGCCGCGCAGGCGCCCGTCCGGGGCGTAGTCCGCGAAGTGCAGCGCCCCCAGCCGACGCGAGAGGCCTCCATGTCTGAGGCGTCGAGGGTCTCCCGTAGGAAGACCAGCGTCAGGGCGTCGCGCGGCCCTCGCCGCCTCGGTAGCTGCGGCGGGCGTGGGAGGCGCCGTGCGGCGTGTCGGCGTGCCACTCCGCGCCCAGGGTGAGCTCGAACTCCTCGGGGTTGGACTCGAAGGGCAGCTCCTCGTTCGTCACGAGGTCCACCAGCTTTCCGCGGGCGACGGGGGGCATCGCCCTTCGCGCGGCCCTCAACGAAGCGAGGGCCGATCGTTCGCGTGCTACGACCTTCGGCTGGAGGGACAGCATGGATTGGCTCAAGACCCATTTCGGAAGAGTCGACGTCGCCGACGAGGCGTCACGATTGGCGCGTCAGTGGAAGGAGACGAAGCACGGCAGTACCGACGGATGGAGGGATCTGGTTGCGGACTGGATCGCGAGGGCCGGGCAAGGGTCCTGGCTCGCGGACGAGGGGCGGCAGGCCTTCGAAGTTTCGGCAGCGAAGGCGCGCGAGGCGGACTCTCAAAACGACCGGCTCCTCGCATGGCATCTGGAGGCGCTGGAGCGGATCGTACGTTCGGACGGGCATGCCGCCGTCCGCGGCCGCACGGAGCCCGAGAGGCGGTTCGCGCTGGTCGAGCACGTGAGACGGGTCCCCGAGGGCTACATCGCGACCGAGCGTGGGATCGAGGAGGACACGGGCTGGCGGAGGGAGGAGGTGGCGACCCTCATCGACTGGGCCCTCGATCGCGAACTGGTCAAGAAGAAGACGGGAGCGGCGGAGCGGGGGCGCCATCTTCTCGTTACGTCGTCGGGCCGCGAGTGGGCTGCTGAAGAGCCGAAGTACCTTGCGTCGGCCCAGCGGGGGCGCCGCGCGCAGTCGGTCTCCGACTGGACGTTGGACCTGACCTTCGTGCGCGACCCCGAGGTGCGCGCAGTCCTCGAAGCGAAGGCTGCCGAGCTCGCGATCGCGAGGGAAGCGGTGCTTCCGATGGCATCGGTGGTTCTCGCCGGTGCGATCAGCGAGGGCATCCTCTACGACGCGCTGCTAACGCGGAAGGCGCTCGCGATGGCGTCGCCGAAAGCACCGAAGAGCAAGGGCGGAGTGAAGGATATCGAGACGGAAGAATGGAAGTTCTTCGAGTACATCGAGGTGGCGGTCGACCTCGGCCTGCTGAAGCCCCACTCGGCGCAGATGGTTCACAAGGTACTTCGCGAGTTCCGCAACATGATCCACCCGAAGTTGCAGGCGCAGAAGGACATGCGCCCCGAGGAACCCGAGATGAACGCGTGCATCGCGTGGCTTGAGGCGCTCGCGCGGGACATCTCGCGCGCACCCTGACTCCATCTCTCAGCCCGACCGTCCCTGCCGCAGGCGGTCGCTCTCGTTCTGTCGCGCGACGGCGGTCGTGAGCACGCGCCCGTCGACCACCAACTGCACCGGCACAGGCGGGGTGGGCTGGTGCGGCACGAGGACCGGCGGGAGTAGGTCGTGACAAAGCGCTGGTTGGTACCTGACGAACCTGCCGTGGAACGCGCTGACGGGGCGGCAGATCCCGGCGGTGGTGCGCGGCCACTGGTGCATCGAGAACGACTGCAATTTGGGGGCTCGACGGGGCGTGAACGGAGGACACGACGTCGTGGGCGACGAACGCCAAGGAGGTGGTCTCGCACCAGCCGCTTCGCACGCTGAGCTGGCTGCGGATGCTGGCGTACAACGTGCTGGGTTGGCTGCTGCGGGTGCGTCTGCGGTCGCGCCTGACGTGGTCGGAGCTGCGCGATGCGCTGCGGCGTGCTCTGTCCGGTGCCCAACGCCCTGGAGATGGAGTTGATGCTGCTGCCACTTGGATGAGGGTCCGTCGGGACCCTCCACGACCGACCGCCCCGTCCCGTCCGAATCACCTCACCACCATGCAGTCTCGTCGCGAGGGGAGGGAGACCTCCGTCCGCGGGACGGCAGAACACCGCCTCCCGACCGTGCCTCGATACCTGAACGCATTCGTTGGGAGGTCTTGATCGCGGCGCTCCCTTCCTCGACACGCGACCGACCCTAGGCGTAGCGTGCAGTGGGAGCTGTCATGAACGAAATCACCGCGCCGTTCCACACGATTGCGACACGTCTCACTGCCATCCGGGCCAAGCCCACCTTCACCGAAGCGGTGATGCTGCACACGTTCGCAGAGGTGCTGAGCGAGGGGCCTTGGCGGAGCCTGCAAGGCACGCCGCGCCTTCACCTGCGTCGCCTCAACCGCGGCGCGGACATCCTCGTGTCGGAGCCCAATACGGGCGTCCATTGCCTGGCAATCGAGCTGAAGGACCCCAATCGACACCCCGAACTCAAGGTTGAGCACGTCGACCAGGCGCGGAACTACGCCAGCGATCTGAAGTGCGCCTGCCTTCTGACCAACGGCTTTGAATACCGCGTCATCTACGCGGCCACCGACGAGTACCCGTTCGCGGGCGACGGTCTGCAAGGCAGGCGGCGCAACCTACTCGCCTCCGACTTTTCGCTCGGCCATATCAACCCCCACGCCTTCAATCAGCCTCTGGAAGGCCAGTTGCTGTCCATCGTCACGGCCGCAGCCACCTGCCGCGCGACGATGGACCGCGTCTTCGCGCGCTTGAACGCCCTCTCGGCGCCGCCGCTGGACCGCAACCTGCCGTCGGCGGTCCAACGCGAACCGATGTCCTTCCGGCGCCTCTCGGCCCCCCCGAAGGCTGATCCCGGCACGCCTCGTGCTGACCCCGTCCGCCTGGTGGTCGACCGACTCGAGCGCGTTCGGTTCGACTCCGCGGGTTCGGTCGCTCGGGCGATCAAGTCCGAGGTACGCGATGCTGGCCTCAACGTTGACGAGGACTCGCACGGCCGGGCGACGCTGTGCCGCGGGCGACTGCAAGTCGTCCGCATCACGGAGTTTCAGAACCACTGCCGCGTGGCCATCCGTCAGCCCGAGGACGTGAGGTTGCGACGGGGCGAATCCATCACGAGCGACTTCTGGCGAACCGACACGTTCTCTGTCAGCGACGCGGCCTTGCTCCGGGAGGCGATCGCGCTCGTCTCGCGACTTTGGTCGACCTGAGAGCCCACGCGGTTCTTCAGACGGCGCCCCCACAAACGCCGCGCATTCCTACGCCGCGAGGTCCACCGCCCCGCCACGCGCCGCAGCCGCGTGAGGTCGGGTGTCGGGCGCTTCAACTTCCGCCGCCTCTCCTCCGTGCGGATGAAGCGGCGCGCCCAGGTCTCCCCGGCCCACATGCACATCACCCAGTCGTCGTGCCCCTCGCGCCCGAGGCCGTGCAGTTCGGACACGAACGTGTCGACCATCCCGCGCGGGTCCTCCTCGCCGCCGCCGAGCTCGTGGGTCGGCGATGCGGGTAGGGTCACCTTGTCGGCCTCGAACAGGGCGCTCACGCGGGCACGCCCTCATAGAGGTCGTGCTTCGCCTTGCCCACCATGGGCGCGACGATCGGCAAGTCGCTCGTCTTGCGCACGCCCATCTCGGCGAACACCGCGGCGCAGAAGGCCGCCACCGGCCGCGCCGTGAGCGGGAACCCGCGGACGTGCCCGTCGGAGTCGAGCACGACCAGGCGGTGGTCGATGAAGTCGAAGTCGATGGACAGCGTGCGGTCGAGGTACGGCATCGGCGACGTCGTGAGGCCGTGCGCGGTCACGTAGAGCGGGACGGTCCACCACTCGTTGACGGTCGGCGTCAGCGCGAGTCGGATCTTCCGGATCACCTGCGCGTAGAGAGACAAGGGCAGAACGGTGATCTCGCGTGCAATGGCGTCCAAGGTGTCGATCACCGCCGCTCGTTTCGACCCAGCAGGCGCGATAGCGCCTCCAACGCGACCTGCGCCGCGCCCGTGTCGCCCGCCCCGCTCGCGTCCCGGATGGCGTCTGTGAGCGACCCGATAAGCGTCGCCCTCGGGCTCGCCACCCCCGTGCCCCCGGTCGGGCTCTTCATCTTGGGCGCTGTGATCGCCTTCAGCGGGACCACCGCCCGCGCCGCACGAGCTCCCGTAGTCCCCGCCCGCACCGGCGGGATCGCCTCCTCGATCGACCCTGTCTTCCCGCGCTTTCCTACGCTCCGAGGGCGCTGTGACGTATCTGTGACGTCACCTCCTGCGGCGCTCTCAATGCCCTTGTTTTCCCGCTGCGGCGTCGCCGCTCCGCGGGGCTTGAAAATCCCCGTGTCGGCGGTTCGACTCCGTCTCTGGGCACCAACAAGTCCTTGGAATTGCTGCCAATTCCGAGGACCCCCCACCACCGGAAGAAGTCCCCGACGTAGCGGGGGACACCAGGGGGACAGGAAGCGGCCTCTGGGGATGCCCTTGGGTTGCTCCTGCTGGTTCCGTCCCCCTGCTCGACCAACTGAGCTACCTGGGCTCAGAAAGTGGCGTCGGAGAGACTCCGGGGCCGTCCAGTCCATCTTGAGGGCTCGCATCCGAGGCTTTGGGTGGGGCGGGCTGCTTCGCCCTCTGTTCGCTCCACCATCCCTCGATCACCTCGACCAGAACATCCTGGAGGCTGCTGCCCGCATCCAGAGCATGGTGTCGGAGCTGACGGTGAAGCTCCATGGGCAGCCTGAGCAGGAACGGCTGCACCTCGCCCTCCTGCTTCCTGGGCCTGCCTCTACCTCGGGGTGGACTCGTCTTCGATTTTGTCACAGAGCACCATTTATGATATCAACAATACGTTGATGTTTTTGATATCATATATTAAAGTGGCTCGATGGCAAACGCAGGCCTCTCCACCAAGACTGTCCGAGCTGCTCGGTACCTGAGGGTCTCCACCAAGGAGCAGGACACAGCTCTTCAATCAGACGAAACTGTCGAGTTCATCGAGCGCAGAGGATGGAAGCTGGCGGACACGTTCGAAGACAAGGGAGTCTCCGGCACAAAAGACCGGAGACCAGAGCTCGACCGGCTCATGAAGGCAGCCCATGCAAGGAAGTTCGATGTCTTGGTGGTCTACCGCTCGGATAGACTCTTCCGCTCGATGAGGCACATGGTCATGTGCTTGGAGGAGCTCGCTTCCTTGGGGATCGACTTCGTGTCTGTGACGGAGCCGTTCGACATGACAACTCCCACCGGACGCCTCTTGCTCCACCTCGTCTCAGCCTTCGCTGCCTTTGAGCGTGACGTGATCGTGTCCAGGGTTCACTCCGGTCTCCAGGCCGCCAAGCGGAGGGGCGTGGTGCTCGGCCGTCCAGGTCTTCGGCTGGACCCAAAGCAGGTACTGGCCATGAAGGGACAGGGGATGTCGGTGCGACAGCTTGCCAAGACCCTGGGCACCAGTCCGACCAACGTTCACAGGGCTCTCAAGGCTGCTCAGGACGCTGTTCCAAATCCCCCTCGTCAGCCCCCTTCTGAAATGCCCGAAAACAAGTGACCTGCGGTGCAGGTTTGGGGGTGTTCCAAACCATTAGAATTGAAACAGATCCGAAGAGAACCGATAGGTTCCACCTAGATCCGGAAAAGCGATCTCAAATTTATCGGACTCCCCAACGCATGAGTTCGACGTAACGACCAGCACCAACTCAACATCTCGGGTGTCGAAATCAGTCGTTGAAACTGTCTTTTGAGAGAACCTCAGGAGCCTGAGGTGGCACCGATTCTACTTCTGAACCAGAAGGCGCATCTTCTGCCGCCACGGCGGTAGGTTCCGGTTCCATACCCGGCTGCTGAGGCGTAGGGTCGGACAGTATCGTGAAAACTTGTCGGTGCGGGGCTGCAACCTCGTCCTTCATGGCTGCAATGACCATGTCTTGGAGCGAAGTATTGCCGGCCGCTTCGCTTATCGCAGCGTCCAGAAGAGTACGGTAACTACCGACCTCGCCTTGCGCCAGCGCCTTGTTCGCCAGAGCAAGAACCAGCTTCATCTCAAATAGAAAAGGAAGCCGAATCGCTTTGGGTGAAAATCGCTGTTTGGCATAGGCGTCGTAGACCTCGCGGGCTTCAGAATATTGCCAGGGAAAGTCCTCTGTAAGAATAAGGTGCACAATCATGCTATCAATGCTGCAATTGTCCAAAATCGAAGAGTGCTTGTTGATAAATTCATCGCAGTTCGTTGATCTTCCGTCAGGTGTAATGATGCGATTGTAGAGAATATAGGGTACGAGCATCCTAAGGCGATCATTGGCAGGCGATTGTGGGAATATCTCCTCGTACTTTTCAAGCAGTGATCTAAGGTCAGTCAAAGCACCCTTTGTGATGATGGCTTCTTGGAGATGCTCTAGAAAACCATTGAATCGAGAGCGAACGGCCTCTTCTCGGAATTGCTTAGTCATCGGTTGCCCAAGCGCATCTGCCTGCCAAATCCAATATTGAGGCGCGGCCTTCAGGCGAATCACCCCCGGAAGGTCGCCTCTCCAGTTGTATTCTTCGGTGTCCATGGACGGCTGAGACTCAATAAAATTGCGAAACACATGGAGCACGAGGCGGAGCAAGCCTCGGAATGTCAAATAGGGCTGATTCTCCCATGTGAATATCTCTGACTTGGCAATGGTAGGCACACGTAGTTGGTGAAGCATCTGCTGGAGCTTGTGAGCATAGAGAGAACGGAAGAGATAGGCGTTTTTCAGGGCTTGACGCAGTTCGCTGCGACGCACCGGACGTTCAACTCCAGTCGCTTCAGTGGTATAGTAGGTCGGTGACGTATGCCCGATCACGAACTCCAGAAATTTTGCCTGGAGTTTGAGATGCGCCTCTCGGAGCAAGATATCTCGAAGGACTTTGGCTGCATTTGGATCAATTTTAGCGAGTTCGATGTCGAGAGACGACCTCGTCTTCTCGTCGTAATCCTCCCATGCGGCATCAGGCTGCTCGCCAAAGCTCTGACACAGCGACTCAAGGCAGTACACAAGCATTGAATATGCAAGGTCAACGTTGTAGTTAAGGACTTCAAGAGCATGATCGAGGTTTGAAAGACAAGAGATCAGGGATTGGTAGACCTTTCGTGGAAGACCGATCGCCTTCCTTAAAAAGGACTGAAAGCGCTCGACCTCGTCAAGACTGCCGTGAATTGCGGGCGTAAAGAACCGTGGGACAAATTGAGAAGGCAGAAACGAATCGCTGGGGCGAGATGGGCGACTACGACAATTCTCCTCTACCTCACGACGGTCATGCCCAAAGTGAGCCTGAAGGCCAAACATCGACAGAAGTCGGAATTGCTCGACGATCTCCGAGTCACCGACCTGTACGATGCCTCCGGGCCCATCAGTTCTCTCGATTTGATTGATATAATTGAGGACATACCCCGTAACAGAAGATGAATAAGGGCCCACAGGTTCCAAAGTGCCAGCCACGGTCTCGATGGGGCCAATCCAAGAATAGTTAGAATAAAGAATGCCCTTGCAGCTGTGGATGTGACGATCTCTGCCGCTGAAAAACTTGCCGGAAGCGATTTGTAGCATGTTGTTTTCGCAGATTAGGGTTGCCTCCGCATGTTGTCCAGTTTTCCGTGGAAGGCCGGGAAGGTTCGAACCGTTTTACTCCGCCCCGGAGCAAGGACGGGGGGAACTGAAGGGCAGAACACAAGGCCTGGCCATGGACCGAACTGAAACAGTCAGGAATATGGCTGACGTGTCTGACATCTTTGTGAAGCCTCGGCGCTTCGTAGGACTCTCGTCTCAGCGTTTGAGTGCGCTCTCTTCAGCAGATGTGACCGCGGATTCGGGAAACAGCTCTCGAAGGGAAACTTCGTACGACCTTGCGAGAGAAACAAGGGTTCCAAAACTGATATTCACCAGTCCTCCTTCAATCCGAGAGAGATGGGTCACATGAAGCCCTGCCTTCTCTGCGGCTTGCTCTTGGGTCAGTTTGCAAAGAGTTCGTAGTTCTCGAAAGCGTTCTCCAAGCCTCTTCTGTTCTAGCTCGATCTGAGCAACCAGATCGGGGCGTTTCCATACCTCCGAACTCCGGCTTTCCTCTTGGTTCCTGCGAGTCCGCTTCACCCGTAGCGGAGTACAAACTTGCGCCTTGAGCCAACATAGATCTTGACGCAAGTCGAGCTTTGTGGGACCTCTCTACCGGAAACAGGGGAGATTCCAGATGAATATCAATGGCCTAAGAACACTTCATGCCACTCAAATTCTAGTGTGGGTCTTAGTAGGCGGATGTAAGCAAGCCGGTCATGCCCTTGGACACGATCAGCCCGAAACGGGGGCTGGTCGAGGCTCCCGAGGGACTCCCGAGATCTCGTACTCTTCAGTTCACGGCCTCCCTCGTCAGAGAGAAGGTGCTTCGGTGGACGCTGGTACCGCTACCGAACGCATCATTGCTTCGCCCTGTCTTTCTCCTGAGGGTGTGGCCAGTGCAAACGCCACCGGACGGTTGCTGGTCGCACTGCAACACCTCATGGATGGACACGTCTCACCAGACCACTCTGATCCATCGATCGCTTGGACCTGGGATACTAACTGGCAGACTCGGATGGTCGACATTCCAGCAACGTACGGATGTTGGTGCGATTGGGGATGGAACGCTGGCAGCCGCAGGGGCTTTTGGGAGACCGCCGGTTCACAGGCATCCTGTGTCAATCGGTCTGCCGGGATGTGTAGCCACTTCTGGCGTGTCAGAACCCCCGCCGGAAGTGGAAATCCCTACCTTGTGAATGGTCAACCACAAGAGCCTGAACTGACTCGACGCCTCCGAGACGCTGAAAATCTTCACCCTGAGCAAGACCAGAACTGCATTGCTCTGAGTGCAGCTATCGAAAACGGTTCAGGTGTCGTGACGTGCCTTGGAGGCGAAGGTCTTTCATCGTTCCAGATCCGAGTGCCTCAGGAATCAGTCGCTCCCGGTGGAGTTCTGGCGGATCTGGGAGTCGGGAGCCTCCTTCGTATTCATGGTCAGCAAATTCTTCGCAAGACGGCCGGACACTGGCAATGGGACGCGGTTCCGCTGGCTGGAATCACAGTCGCAGAGACGCCGAGGGCTGGATGTTCACTTCCGCCACCTCCGGCAACGGTCTATCCGGTGGTCACCCAACTTGGGCAAGAGGTAACATTCCCACTGGTCTGGAGCTCGGGCGGAAACACCTTCATCGGAATCCGACGCTACTTCGGACATGATGCACGACGGGCGATCACGCCCATTACCGTTTCCGTGTCTGGGGCTGAACTTTCCGGGAATGGTCTCAGGCTGACCGTTCGATGGACTGCTCTGACGACGGAGCGGATTGTCAGGTTCGTGTGCAGTGACCGGCGGCTGTTTGCAGGGCAGGGGATTATGCTCCAATTCCCGGATGGCAACCGACTGGTCCCGACAAGGGCTGGCGGGCCACATCCGAGGCCGAATCAACCGACAGATGGCTCATGCACGTTCCTGTTGCCGCAACCACTGCCGCAAGGCCCCCTGCCGGTCGGCTACAAGCTGATCTATGTGCCTGCGGATAACCTTCCGGGATGGTGGCAGGATGACTTTGGAGGACTGCCACGGCCCAGAGCCGTTCTTGAGGTAGACCTCGCTGGCAGCCCGAGAAGGCAGGAACCAACACCTCCGCCAGCAGCTCCATCTGCTTCTACGGACGCTGGAGGCCCTGGGGTGGACGCTGGGGCTGCCTCCTCGGGAGCCGCTATTGATGCAGTAGGGAGGCCGAGGCATCACCACCGGGCCCGGCCGAGGAACCCAAGGCCAGGGCCGGACTTGGGAGACATCCTGGGACTGTAGGACGGAGAAGACCTTGAGCCATTACAAGATGGTGGGATTCAACCTTCCCGATGGTTGTGGGTCCGTTTTCGGATGCCTCACCTTCATCATCGTTGTTGGATCGATTGGGGTCTGCACATGCAGTTCATGGGTGCATGGGAACCTCTTCGGTGAATTCCCAGCGGAAAGATCTCGGCCTTCCGAGCCCTCTGAACCGACCAGAGAGGGACAGGATGCCGGAACAAGTTCTGTCTTTCCAGCCGTTCAACCATCCCCGTCGAACTCTAGATCCCCTGCGAATTCTCATGGCAGCGCCCGGAGACACCGTTCCCGGCGGTAGAGTCCGCTGTAGCCGTCAATTTCTCCCATCCAGAATTTTTGAAACTGAGACCAGAACTGGGAGGAGCCTCCCTCCCCTGGAATTTTGGTTCCTTTGTACGCTTTGGGGTCTGACCCTCTCAGAAGGGAGTAGGGGGGTCTGGTGATGTTGGCAGCGGCTCCCCCCTAGGTGGGTACGGAAGCCCCTGTTGGAGCACTACGGGGCTCTCGTTAGGTCTTCTAGGCCGAGAGTGGAGGACGTAGCGGTCTGAAGAACTGTCCGCCTTGGAGCACAACCGAACACCAATGATGCATCATAGGTTCCATGACACCCAATGGCGATGAAATCAAGGTCATGTTCTGCTTCCTCATTGTGAGATTGGATGCGTTCTCGGTTCGTTCGTATCCAGGTGGATTCGAGGAGTTTGCATCTCGATTCTCCTGCTTGCGGAAGGACCAGATCGCAGCGGTCTGCACAATGAGCCACCAAGAGCTAGAGCCGATCACTGAAGACCTGAAGAACAACGGGTTCGACGGCCTCGATTTCTTTGAAGGCATGTGGGATGGGATTTCTGAATCGTTCATTGCCCAAGATCCCTCTATGGAACAAGAGATTCGACTGACTGAGTGGCTTCTCGGTCGTCATGCTGGAGAAGTGCTTCTGGTTCGCCTAGCCAAGTAGCGTATTCCACAAACGCTCAAACTCACCATCCTTGGCCCGGATCATTGAAGTGATGAATGCTTTGGAGTCTGACCTTTACTGGAGTTGATCTTCGTTCTCTCTCCAAGAGGCATGAACCTGCTCGGGTTGGCTACGACGTTCCACCGTCGTTGCCGACCGCAAAAAGACTCGTCATTTGACAAAATTCGAAGATTTTGGTCCGTAGGATGCGTTGAGCTGTGTTCCTGACGGATGGTTGGAACGAGGGCCGGGGAAAGGGTGGTCTATCTGAAGGGCTCGCCCCACCTCTCCTTGCGACGCCAAAGTCCTTGAAACGTAGAGGTTTCTACGTCTCGATCGGTCTGTGGGACAGAAATCTGCAAATGGGGTTCAGAGTCAGTCTAGCGGAAGGTACAATGGGGGGTGTAGGTGAACCATGCCTTCCCATCTGCCGAAGAAGACTGGGGAAATTGGGTTCAAGGTGAGGCGGCTAGATGTCATGCTCTGGTACGGCGCCGCAGGGCGCCACTTGTACTGGAGGAATTCATGGAAGCTGGCTTTCAAGATGTTCGATTGGATCAGGTTCGAAGCGTTACGGCAGAGCAACTGCTCTCCCGACTGCTGAAGAGTCATGGGAGCCTTGCCTGGAACCCAAGGGGCAAGGTTCCCTCGCCAACTCTTGTAGATGCAGAGAGAGTTCTATTGTCGCTGGTAGCCATGGCCGAGAACCTGAAGCCTATCCTAGATATTCATCCGAACATCAGGCTGATCCCTCTTTATGGGGTGGATTCCGATGGTGTCTGTACATGTAGAGGAAGAATAAGGTGCGAGAAGCCGGGGAAGCACCCCAGAATTCTGGACTGGACCAGTTCCGAGAAGGGAACCGCCAGCGTCTTTGTCTTGGCAGATTGGCTGTATTTCTGGGGCTGTGGGATCAACGTTGGGGTCAAGACGGGGCTCCTGGGCTTCGAAGGTGAGAAGCCAGTCTATCTTGTGATCGTTGACCTAGACACGGACGATCCATGGAGACAGTGGAGCATCTTGCGAGAATTGGAGGCGCAGAAGACTGTGGTGGTGAAGACCCAGAGCGGCGGCCTCCATCTTTACTACCTTTCAGCGGTGGAGATCGCTAATACGGTCAGATTCATGCATTGTGTGGATACTCGTGGCAAAGGTGGACAGGGAGTGATTCCTGGGTCGAGGGGGGCTAAGGGGACCTACGGATTTGCAAGAGATTCTCACTGCTATTCGGATGAGATAGGCTTTCTTGGTAAGGAGATGGAGACAAGGATTCTTTCCTCATCCTTTTCTTCTCCTGTCTCTTCTGTTCAAGAGAGAGGTGTTGCTTATTCCTTCTCCCCCTCCCCTGATTTAGGTGTCACCCTGCCCAGGGCTGAGGGTAAGGCATCGGTGCCCGAGTCAGCCTTCTGGTGTGTGCAGAGAGGCGCCGCCAAGAAGATGGTGGAATGGACGGAGAACGATATTCCTTTCTGTGTGCCTTCTGGCTGTCGCAACAGAGCCGCCTATAGGATTGCCTGCTACCTTCGGGTTCACCGAGCTTACGAGAAGGACGGTATTGGGAGATTCCTGGATAGATTGCGAGCGAGCTCTATGGAGGCACCAAAGTCGTTTTCCAACGCTGAGATCGAGACCATTGTCAAAAGTGCTTCGAAGTTTCAAGCGCAGAAGACGACCAAGCGAAGACTGTCCGCGGGTGAAGAGTATGAGCCAACTCCAGAAGAAGACGCCTTCATGGGTCCCCTGGAGAAGAGCAATGGGTACGAAGCCAGCCTCAGTGAGATCGCAGATGCTTACCAGCAAATGCTGGAGAATCTCTGTGGATGGAAGTTCAAGAAGAAGATCGATCCAAACGTTGTTGCTGACGTACTTCGAGCGGAGGGATTTTCTGTTAGTCGGAGGAAGATCGATGGCGTCCAGCGAAGATACTGGAACGTGAGCGTCAACTCGCTCCCCAGGAATATTCAGAGCATTCCCCTGCCAAAAGCCTATGTTTTTCGTCAGATCCGGGTTCTTCAGGACGAATACGCACGGATCAAGGGGAGCTCAACCCCCGTTCAGCATCACTTCCCGAGCCCTCCCACCGCCTCAGTAGCGCCCGCAAACGACACGGAAGCTGCTCTGGTTCCGGGAGAGTCCCCTCCTGCCACAGAGGAGGCTTACGAGAAGGTGTCGGACCTGGGGGAGAGGGTTGCGAGGACCACGGAGGCGTTGAGAGAGGCTCGGGAGCGGTTGCTTCGTCCTGTGACTCGTTCTCCGCAGCAATTGGAACGTGATCGACTGTGGACGAATGCTCTTGGAGAGACTTCAGCCGAGCAAGAGGAGAGGTCCAGGCTCGACATTGAAAGGCAGTTCGCTGCGCTTTGAGCAAACGCCCTTCAGTATGGGCTTTGGGGTCACAGTTGGCCCGTCTGTGGCTGAAACCTTCGTGATGACACGATGCTCGAAGATCTATGTATTCTCCTGCCTTACCTGTTGTATTCGCTCAATGAATGTTGTATGGTTGTTTCGTTGTTGCTGTGTGAGGGGAATGAGCCTCTTGCACGGCACTACGAAACAACCAAGGGAGGCTGATCATGGCGAAGAGCACCACGGATACGAAGGCTGCTACGAAGGTTTCGACCCAGAAGACCGTTCGCAAGGCTCGGGGAGACGGCGAGCAGGTTAGCGTCGCCTTGCCCTCTACGGTCTGGAAGGTGCTCCATGCCACCTCCAAGCTTCAGGGGACTCGTATCTCGGTGCTCCTGGCCCAGTCCCTCGGTCCCATCCTGAGCAACGCAGGTGTAACTGTGGAGGAGGTGGAGAAGTACCTCAAGGGCGGGCAGAAGCCTCAGCCGCAGAAGGAAGTTCGCTCGGAGGTGCTCGATCGGCTCTTCGGTACATCTGTGGTCGGCTGAGAGCGGTCAGGCAGTGAAACTCTTCAAGAAGAAAGGCAACCCCAACTGGTATTTCTGGTATTGGGTTAGGTCTGGTGAGCAAAAGAAGCGCATCAAGCGCTGTGCCAATACTACTGACCGTAAGACGGCGGAGATTTTGGCTATCAAGATGGAGCGTGAGGCTGTGGAACGGGCTGAGTATCCCGAGAAACACCTCCAGGCCACTGCAACACTATCTCAGGCGCTCGACCTTCTCTTGAAGGACAGAGCGGGCAGAGTTCGCTCGGGGAAGACGAGTTCTGCAACTGTTGGCTGCTACAACAGCAAGAGGAAGGTTCTGGAGGCTGCTCTCGGAAAGGACCTTCTTCTCAGGGACTTGTGCGGCAAGGTTATCGACGACTACATCGACGGAAGAAGGAAGCTGGGACGAAAGGATACCACGGTCTTCAAGGAGATCGTCACGCTCAGATGTGCGGTCAAGCTGGCCAAGCGCTCTGGAATGTGGAACGGGGAGATTGATCGAGTATTCCCAGTTGGCTTTTCCTCGGAGTATAGACCCAGGAGCCGTAGTCTCAGCCACGAAGAACTCCACGGCTTGCTTGGGGAACTGATTCCGGATCGTGCAGCCCTTGTGGCATTCATCGTTGCGACCGGAGCGAGGCTCAGTGAAGCCCATTCTACCCGCTGGGCGCACGTTGATCAGGTTCGCTGGCAGGTCCATCTTCCAGGAACAAAGACCTCCGATGCACGCAGGGTGGTTCCCATCGTTGCCAAATGGCAGTTCAATCTGTTGACGTATGCCTTGCGTCACGCCGAGGGAAAGGATGGGCTGCTATTCGGTCCTTGGCTGGACGGAAACAGGTTTAGGGACCTGAATGGCTCCTGCAAAGCCGCAGGGATCGCTCCTTGTAGCCCTAACGACCTGCGCCGTACCTTTGCCCAGTGGATGCGGAGAGACTCTGTTCCCCTGGAGCTTATCTCCCCGATTATGGGGCACAGAACTACGAGAATGGTTGAGCTAGTGTATGGAAAGCTGGCTGCTCAGACCCTTGAAGCACGCATCGCTTCCACTTTTCAGGCTTCGGAGCTCAGAGACGGTTTGGCATCACCACCTCCAGGTGACCCTGAACTCGGAGAGTTGAGAAGAGGACTCGTCTTCGGCGACGGAAACCGGGGGACACTAAAGGGACACGCTGACGGTCAATTGGGGCAGCCCTCGGAAAACAGTGCCGAAGATTCCCGAGGGAATATGATCGTAACTGCGCGTAATTGCCTTGAAAATCCCCGTGTCGGCGGTTCGACTCCGTCTCTGGGCACTGGAAAACAAGCGAATTTGAGCGATCGACGCCGGGGGGCGGGTCGCCCAAATAGCCCGGCTGCGTCCCCTGTGTCTGACACACCGGTGACACCGCGTGGAGGTCCTGCGGGACGTTCTGCCGGACAGGAAGAGCGCCGGGTCCTCGCCCTCGGCGTGGGTCAGGTCGTAGCGCAGGAGCTCGGAGCTGCGGCTGAGTCGCGATCGGAACCACGCCGTCGCGACGTCCCCGCACTTCGTTGGAACATCGTACGCCTCCCGTACTATCGCGTCGAGGGCTTGCCGGCCGTGACCGCGACCCGCGGGTACTTCGCGCGCGGCTTCGGCTTCGGCGCGGTGGCGACCCGCTGGAGGGCGACGCGGTGCCGTCGACCGAGGTCGTAGACGAGCTCGAAGCAGTGGCCGACGGGGATGCCCAGAACTCCGAGCGTCGCGGCCGCGGGGCCGTCGTCGACCTCCCACGGATCGCCCTCGGGCGAGACGTAGAAGTCCTCCTGCTCGAACTCGGTGCTCAGCGTGAGCGCCCAGAGGTGGTCGTGGTCCCAGGAGAACACGGTCACGACGGCGGAGACGAGGTCGACCAGCGTGTGGGTCGTGAGCACCTCGATGGTGCGTGGCACGCGCGCGGAGCTGGCCCTGAACGCGAGCACCTCGACGTCGCCGGGTTCAATCGGGTCGGTCTCCATCGTCGCCAGCCAACCGCGGGCGGCGATGCGGGGCTCGAAGTCACGGTCGGCGCGCGCGACCGCCGTCAGGAGAGCGAGGGCGTCCGCTTCGAACTCGTCGTCCGCCGTGCGCCAGAGGCGCGCGACGGC